>NZ_JBKBOV010000007.1:0-15733 GCF_046293535.1 Massilia sp.
ATTTGGGCGTCGTAGGTAAAGTTCTGCGGCGCTGCTTCATACGCCCAGTTGTTCTCGACGACGACGTCGACGCGGGCCTTCCTGACGGTTTCGTACCAGCGCACCGAGAAGCGCGCACTCAGGTGCGGGTGGGCGGCGCCGGCGCTGTTTTTCAATGGGGCCGACACTTGCCATTCGTTGGCGGTAGCGCCGTTCAGCCAGGCGGTCGGGATTGCGGTTTTCAGCAGCTCGTCTGCCGACGCGGTATAGCGCACGCCATCGATGGTGGCGTCGAACGACGCCGTGAAGCCAGCATCGAGCAGCGAGGCGACATTGCCTGCCGGATTGCTCACTGCAGTGCTACGGTCAAGCGTCATGGTGCGGACTTCGCGGGCGCCCAGCGCAGGCAGGACGGCGGAGATGACGGCATGACGCACCGAACCGTCAGGGTGCAGGGCTTTAATGTTCAGTTGCAGCGGCACGACGATACCGCTGTCGAGGCGACCAACGAGCGATGCGGCCGTCGAGAGATGGCCCGGCGCGAAGACCTGGGCAAAGGTGACCGGAACATTGGTCTGCGCTGCAGCCGAGCTACTTTCGAAGCGGATGGTGGTGACGGTGCCGGACATCGCGCTGTTCGCAGCAGCGACGGTCCCGCGGCTTTGCGGGATAAAAGTCGCGGTGCTGGTGGTTGGAGCAGGGGCGGTGCTCAGGAGACGGGTGCCTTGCAGGCTGCTACTAGGGGGGGATTCAACACTCGAACTACCTCCGCAGCCAGCCAGGACGACGCCTGCCAGCGCGGCAACAGCAGTGCGAAGCTTTAGGAAATTCACGGAAATTTTCATTTGGTATCTCTTCAGGAAATGGGGTATCAGGTACGCCCTATAGACCGGAAGATTACTCCAAAGAAATTTAGATTCCCAGAGGAATCACAAAGTCCGTTCAGAAACTCGTCCAAATACAACACAATATTATCCGTAATCTAACGAATATTATTTGGTTGCAACGAATTTTTGTTGAATTTTTAGAAAGAATTGGGTAATGGGAGGGACTGCTTGAGCAAGCTCAAGCAGGAAAAACACGGGTCTTCGTGATCTAAGTTATTTTGCGGAGGCAATCATAAAGTCAACTGCCGCCTTTACATCGGCATCGGGCACGGTTGCGCCACCCTTGGCTGGCATGAAGCCAGTCTTGCCCTGGAAGCCCTTGATCGCGTGTTCATACAGCACGGAGGTGCCTTGTGCCAGGCGTGGTGCCCAGACCGCCTTGTCGCCGAGCTTGGGGGCGCCAGCAATACCTGCGCCATGGCACGCTACACAGGTATTGTTGTAGACGTTTTTTCCAAGATCAGCAGTGGCGACCGGTGCGGCGGCGGCCGGTGTCGCAGCCCCCGTTGGGGCGGCAGAGGCCGCAGGAGCTGCGGGCGCTGCATCAAGGGTGGTGGCAGTAGTCGTTGCAGGCGCCGTCATAGGTGCAGGGGCTGGCGGTTCCTTGAACGCAGCGCCACTCTTGTTCGCCATGAAGACCACGGCGCGGGCGACTTCCACGTCGTCCAGGTCCGGGTTGCCGCCCTTTGCCGGCATGGCGCGAATGCCTTCGATCGCATGCTTGACGAGCGTGTCGTAGCCTTGTGCAAGGCGTTGGTTCCAGCCGGCGTTGTCGCCGGTTTTCGGAGCGCCGGCAGCGCCGCTATCGTGGCAGGCCGCGCAAACGGCGGCGTAGACGGCATTGCCTGCTTGCAGGACGCGCGGGGCGTTGGCATCCACCAGGGTGAAACCTTCTTCAGCAAGCGGACGCACACGCGTTGCCACGGCTTCGGCACTCTGGCTGTCGGTACCGGCACCGGTGAGACGATCATTGGTGGCGAAAATCACGAGGAGGATAATGCCGATGACGATGACCAGAAAGAAAGCAGTGACCGCGGCAACCAGCTGCTTCGGAGTACGGATCAGGGATTGGTGTTCGTTGTGTGCGTCGCTCATGATTTCCTTAATTCAATTAAAAAAACCTGCTACCCCGGTGCTTGCGATCAGATGCTTTTTTACAAACGCCTTGAAGCGAACGATTATAGACATAAAGCTGCTGTAATGTAACGAAATTCCTGAGTGCACAATAGCTTGCCCATGGACGCGGTGGGAGAAAGACTGTATCCTTCGCATCACTTTCTGTCTTACCAATGCGGCTGTAGCTCAGTGGATAGAGTATTGGCCTCCGAAGCCAAGGGTCGTGGGTTCGATCCCCGCCAGCCGCGCCAGTTTTTGATTCCCTTCAGATCGATCTATCGCCATAGGAATCTCTCTCAGTGTAGATTGAGACTGATCGATCTATATGTTACGTTGATAGCTATTTCTTACAATCAGCGTCGCTTATGATGCCTTCCCCCACACTCGTTGAGTCGAACGAATCGGATGTTGTCAAACCGGTGGCGGCTAGCGCGATTACGCCTTCACTCAGCAGGAATTTTTCTTTTGCCAAGGTCATGGCCATCCTGACCGTCGTGACCGGACATTGGTACACCGGAACGATTCTGTGGATACCCGTCACCTTCGGCCTTCTTGTCTTCGCTTTTTCTTCTGTTTATTTCACGTCCGCAATTTACGGAGAGCGTGTCGACCGCGAGCGTTTCTGGCGCAAGAAGATCGAGCGCCTGGGCTTGCGATTCTGGGTGGTGATGCTGTTTATCGTGGTGCTGGAAGGGATGCGGGGCAATACCATTTGGCACTGGCATTCGCTGGTACACCTGGCCGGCCTCTCCGGGGTACTCAACTGGATGCACGTCAAGAACGAAAGCGTACTTGGAAACGGCCTGTGGTTCTTTACGCTGTTATTGTTGTTCTACCTCAGTTATCCCTATCTGGCACAGGCGGCGCGTACCAAGCGCTCCGCAGCGGTGCTGCTGGGCGGTGGTGTCATATTGGCGGTGTACTTGGCAGAAAACATCAAGGTCGGCCATGAGTTGTGGCTGACGGCCTATGCCTTTGTCGCCGGAGTTGCGTGGGGTGCGCACCGACCGCGCTTGCCGGCCACATGGGCACTGGCACTCACCTTGTCGCTGTGGGGAGCACTGCTGGTGCTCAACCTGATGGGGATAAAGCTGCTCAATACCGTGCTGCTCGCTGCCGGCGGCTTGTCGGTTGCGGTCTGGCTGACGGTGGTTCAGTTACCGCAGTGGTCCGTGATCGACCACATTGCCGTTCTCGATAGATACGTGTTAGAAATCTTCCTTGTGCACATGTGCCTATTCATCAAGCCGACAGGCCACTGGATTGCGGATTTCCTGCTCTCGCTTTGCCTCATCGTCGTGGTGTCGGTGGTACTCGGCCGTTTGGCCGACCGCCTGTCCGCGCGCGTATTCCGTGAAAGGCGTGGCGACCGGCAAGCCGCCTAGGACCGTCAACCCGGCTGTTCGGCTGTCCGCCGCATGTCCTGCATACCGTAGAGCAGCTCCGGCGCGCGTGCGGCTGCCGACCAGTCTTGTGGGGCACGCATCCGGCGCGCAGCGCGCAGGCGCAGCGGATTTTTCAGGTAAAGACGGCGCGCCTCGTCTGGATGCGCAGCAATCCAACCCAGTACCAACTCACGCACGGTTTTCGGGAAGCGGGTGATGGGCAGCCGGCGACCCACCATGTGCTCGCGCGCGGCGCGGTTTTCCAGGTCGCCTTGCGCCTGTCGCTGGCGGCGCTTGAACTGGGCCACGATGTTCTTTACTGTGAAGTCGGCCTGGCCCGGTACATCCCAGGTCGCGTCGCCGTTGACGACGATGCGCCGCGGTTCCCATTGCTGCGTGACCGGATCGAGGGCGAACATGAGTACTGAGCCGATCAGCGAGTCGGTCCGGTAGAGTCCCAGGGGCAAGCGGAATCCGCTCGTCTGCAACTGTGCCATCGCGTGGACTGGGATTGCATTCATATTGCCGTGGAAACCACCGCCGCTCAGCATCGCGGCCCGCAGTGCGGGTGCCGAGCGTCCGCTGGTCGGTACGCCAGTGGCGCCGAAGGCTTCCGGCGCCGCGGCCAGGCTAGCGTCAAGCTGCGCCAGTCCATCAATGCGCGGCCTGGCATAACCATCGAGGAAGAAGGCCGTGCGCCCTGCCGGCCAGATTCGATGGACATATTCATTCCAGGCATGGGCCTTGTCGCCCTGTTCGATGGACCAGATCCTGAGCCAGGCCGTGCCCCCATAAGAAGCACCGGCCCAAGCCGCGCACTCGCGGGCAAGCCCTGCATTGCCATTGATGAGCAAATCGATGATGGTATCTCTGCCTGCCGAGGCTGCCACCGTGGCCTCGATCGTCGACCTCAGCGTTTCGATGCTTTCGCGCGCGGCAATGATGGCTACGGCCCAGTTTGGTTGTGCAGGCATGTTCTCGACTTCAGGATTGCAATTTAGACATTTTAAATCAACTCGGCTTGCATGTGCTGAACGCTGTCGGCAGCCTGAACGGAGGCGCGCACGATTGAATTTTGCAACAAACTTGAAACTAAGAAAATGCTAAAATGACATTCATTGCACCAGTGAAACAAATGCGGCTTCAGCGCACTTCGAGCATGAACCTACTTGAAATGGTTCTTGCAGCAACTGCAAGCATGAGGCAAGAGATTTGTTAGGAAATTTGTGCTTAAGCTTTCGATAAATAATATTTAGATATCGTTTTCGGGTGCATGTTGTTGTGTTGTCCCAAATCTTTAGTGCTCTGTTGAGTACCGCTGAGCTTCCGTGCTATATTGGAAGTTAGCATAATAGCAAAATTTAATTCTTGAGCGGAATCCGATAATGAAAGCAGATGAAGTAGTCGCCGTCGTTGGGCTGGGATATGTCGGCTTGCCGCTGGCAGTCGAGTTCGGCAAGAATGGGCGCACTATTGGATTTGACCTCTCGACCACCAAGATCGAGAGCTATAAGCAATTCGTCGACCCCACTGGCGAAGTCTCTTCGAGCGACCTGCGCGCAGCGCGCCATCTCGAAGTGACGACCGATCCGGCCATGCTGGCCCAGGCTGATTACATCGTTGTTGCCGTTCCAACACCTGTGGACATCGCCCACAACCCGGACTTCACTCCGCTGATCGGCGCCAGCAAGTCAGTCGGCGCCCACATGAAGCGCGGCGCCGTCGTCATCTACGAATCGACTGTGTACCCGGGTGCAACCGAAGAGGTCTGCATCCCGATCCTGGAGCAGCAATCGGGCCTGAAGTGGAAACAGGACTTCCACGTCGGTTTCTCGCCGGAGCGCATCAACCCGGGCGACAAGGAACACACCCTGACGAACATCCTCAAGGTGGTGTCGGGCGACGGCGACGAATCGCTCGAGCGCATCGCCCAGCTGTACGAATCGGTCGTCACTGCCGGCGTCTACCGCGCCTCCAGCATCAAGGTGGCCGAAGCCGCGAAGGTCATCGAGAATACCCAGCGTGACCTGAACATCGCGCTGATGAACGAACTGGCGATCATCTTCGACAAGATCGGTATCGACACCCTCGAGGTGCTCAAGGCGGCGGGTACCAAGTGGAACTTCCTGCCCTTCCGTCCGGGCCTGGTCGGCGGCCACTGCATCGGCGTGGACCCGTACTACCTGACCCACAAGGCCGAGATGATCGGTTACCACCCGCAGGTCATCCTGGCCGGCCGCCGCATCAACGACGGCATGGCCAAGTTCGTCGCCGAGAAGACCGTCAAGTCGATGATCTCGGCCGGTTTCCATGTCAAGGGTTCCAGGGTCAACGTGATCGGCCTGACCTTCAAGGAAAATTGCCCGGACCTGCGTAATTCGAAGGTGGCCGACATCGTTCACGAACTCGAAAGCTACGGCGTCGAGGTGCACGTGTTCGATCCGCTGGCCGACGCCGAGGAGGCGCAGCACGAATACGGCATCAAGCTGGAAAGCTGGGACAGCCTTCCGCAGGCCGACGCCGTCATCGTGACCGTACCGCACAAGGAAGTACTGGCCCTGTCGCTGACCGACTTCCAGTCGAAGCTGAACCCGAATGCATGCTTCATCGACGTCAAGTCGCAATTCGATCCCAAGGCTCTGCAGGAAGCCGGCTACTGCGTCTGGCGTCTCTGATTGCCGGGTTCCACCCGGACCGTCGCGCGATATGCGGCGGCATCATCCCTGGCGTGACCGTGAAAGTGTATGAGAGTGAATAAGTTCCAAGAGATCCAGCAGCATCTGTTGCAGCATCGTTATCACTGGCTCGTGACCGGCGCAGCCGGCTTCATCGGCTCGAACCTGGTCGAAGCTTTGCTGAAGCTGAACCAGCAGGTCACTGGACTTGACAATTTCGCCACCGGGCATCGTCACAACCTGCAGCAGGTGAAAGAATCTGTCACAGAGGACGCTTGGGTGAAATTTAATTTCATCGAAGCCGATATCCGCGACGCTGGTGCCTGCCAAGCGGCTTGCCAGAGCGTCGATTTCGTGCTGCACCAGGCCGCTCTCGGCTCGGTATCGCGCTCGATCGACGACCCGCAGACCACCAACGCAACCAATATCGACGGCTTCCTCAACATGTTGGTCGCGGCGCGCGATGTCGGCGCCAAGCGCTTCGTCTATGCCGCGTCGAGCTCGACCTACGGCGATCATCCCGACCTGCCCAAGGTCGAAGACCGCATCGGCAACCCACTGTCACCCTACGCGGTCACCAAGTACGTGAACGAACTGTACGCCAACGTATTCGGCCGTACCTACGGCACTGAGTCGATCGGGCTGCGCTATTTCAACGTGTTCGGCCCGCGCCAGGACCCGCACGGCGCCTACGCCGCCGTGATCCCGCAATGGGTGGCGGCCCTGATCCGCAACGACGAACTGCGGATCAACGGCGACGGTGAGACCAGCCGCGACTTCTGTTACATCGACAACGTGGTGCAGGCGAACCTGCTGTCGGCCCTGGCTCCCGCCGAAGCCGCCAACCAGGTGTACAACATTGCGGTTAACGACCGAACCAGCCTGAACCAGTTATACAGCATGATGCGCGACCTGTTGCGGGAGCGTTTCCCGCACCTGGAGACGCACCAGCCGCAATACGTCGACTTCCGGCGCGGTGACGTGCGCCATTCGCAAGCGGATATCAGCAAGGCGGCTACGCTGCTGGGCTACCAGCCGACATACCGCATCAGCGAAGGCTTGCAACAGGCGATGGCGTGGTACGTCGCGCACCTGGCTCCGTCACTCAAGACTGCTGCATGATTGTATAAAAGTAATAAGAATCAGGGAGGGTACTGTGTTCAGGATCTCTAACCATTACGTTTCAAAAATCGTTTTCTTGCTATTGTTCGTCGAGGTGCTGGTGCTGCTGGGGGCAGCGTATGTCGGCGCGGCGCTGCGCATGCTTGAATACGGCGACACGACCGCGGCGGCTCACCTCGACCACTTCTTTACCTCGGCAGTGGCATTCACGGTGGCGATCATCTTCAGCATGAGCGCCATGGGCATGTACCAGCTCGACTTCGACGAAGGCTTGCGCCATCCCTTCTTCATGAAGCTGATGCCTTCCTTCCTGATGGGCTTTGCGATCCTGGCACTGGTGTTCTATATGGCGCCCGAGCTGTCCTTCGGGCGAGGCACCATGGCGATCGTGTTCGCCCTGGCCGGCATCGGCATCTTCCTGGCGCGCATGGCCTTCTTCAAGTCGTCCGAGGCACGCTTCCTGCAGTCGCGCATCATGTTCCTCGGGAGTGGCCCGCTGGCCAAGGAGTGCAGCGACCTGGCGCAAAAGAATTCGAACTATCACCGCTACAGCATCGCTGGTTACCTCCCGACCCCGGGAGAAGAGCTGTGCGTGCCGTCCTCGAACCTGCTGAAGGTGCGCGACGGCGATTCGCTGGTGTCGCTGGTGCGCCAGCACAACGTGTCGGAAATCGTGGTGTCGGTGCAGAATCGCCGTGGCGGTTTCCCGATCAAGGAGCTGCTTGACTGCAAGCTGCAAGGCATCCGCGTCACCGACGCTGCCACCTTCTTCGAACGCGAGACCTGCCAGATTCGCGTCGATTCGCTACAGCCTTCGTGGCTGGTGTTCGGCGGCGGCTTCGACCAGAGCTTCGCCCGCACCTTCATGAAGCGCAGCTTCGACCTGGTATGCAGCCTCCTGATCCTGGTGATGGCCCTTCCCCTGATGCTGCTGGCCGCGCTGGCTGTCAAGCTGGAAGACGGCGGCCCGGTGTTCTATTCGCAGGAGCGGGTAGGTAAGGATGGCAAGACCTTCCGCGTGCACAAATTCCGCAGCATGCGCACCGACGCCGAAAAGGCCGGCAAGCCGCAGTGGGCAGCCCAGAACGATCCGCGCGTGACGCGTTTCGGTAACTTCATGCGCAAGACCCGCATCGACGAACTGCCGCAGATTATCAATGTATTCAAAGGCGAGATGTCTTTCGTCGGCCCGCGTCCGGAGCGTCCATATTTCGTCGAACAGCTGATCGAGGTGGTCCCGTATTACAACGTGCGCCACAGCGTCAAGCCGGGCATCACCGGCTGGGCTCAGGTACGCTACGGCTATGGCTCGTCGGCCGAGGACGCCCTGCAGAAGCTGCAGTACGACCTGTACTATGTGAAGAACAACAGCCTGTTCCTCGACGTGCTCATCCTGATCAACACACTCAAGGTCGTGCTGTTCCGCAGCGGGCGCTGAGCCGGGGCGCGCCCGGCGCGCCTTCACGTCCGTCACCCCTTGACCCCGCACTGCATCGAACCAGCGCCGCCACCACCTCATGGATGTTTCCCTGACCAGCATCGCGGCCTATAGCTACGCGCTGGTAGCCGCCTGTTTTCTCGTGCTGGGCGCACCGCTCGCGGTGCGCCAGCGCCGCCGCCACGACGTCGCCCTCGGCCTGGCCTGCCTGTCCAGCGTCCTGTGGGGCGCCGTACTGGCCTGGCAGGCCGCCTACGGTTCCTCCTGGGCGCCGCTGGCCGACTGCGCCGAATTGCTGCGTAACGCCGCCTGGTCCGTGTTCCTGCTGGTCTTGCGCGGCCACTTCACCGATCCTGCCAGCCGTATGCCGCTGCGCCTGCCGCCGGTGCTGATGCTGGGCGCGTTCACCTATCTGGTATGCCTGGTCGCGGCCGCCGGCGGCTGGCTGAATCTGGCGCTGACCGAACGTCCCGGCGCGCTTCCGATCGCGCTGCGGGTGGCGATGGCAGTGTCGGGCATGCTGCTGGTGGAACTCGTGTACCGCAACCGCACCATGCACGAGCGTTGGGCCGTGAAGTTCGCCTGCCTCGGCATCGGTGCCATGTTCGCCTATGATTTCTACCTTTACAGCCACACGCTGCTGTTCCGCATCGTCGATACCGACATGTGGGCAGCGCGTGGACTCGTCAACGCCCTGACCGTACCGCTGATTGCAATCTCGCTTCAGCGCAGCAAGCTGTGGTCCTCACCGCTGGAGGTGTCGCGCCGCGCGATGTTCCACTCGGCCACCCTGTTCGGCGCGGCCATCTACCTGTTGGCGATGGGCTCGGCCGGCTACTACCTGCGCTACTTCGGCGGCAACTGGGGTACGGTGATGCAGGTGACCTTCCTGTTCGGCGCCCTGATCCTGCTGATGGGAGTGCTGTTCTCGGGCAGCTTCCGGGCGCGCCTGAAGGTCTTCATCAGCAAGCACTTCTACCGTTACAACTACGACTACCGCGAAGAGTGGATGCGCTTTACGCGCACCCTGTCCAAGCCGGGTCCGGACGTAGGCGAGCGCGCCATCGAGGCGGTGGCCGCGCTGGTCGAGAGCCCGGGCGGCATGCTGTGGCAGCGCCGCGATGCCGGGCATTTCGAGCCGGTGGCCCATTGGCAGGTGCCGGTGCTGACCTGCTCCGAGCCGGCCGATTCGCCGTTCTGCCAGTTCCTCGAGACCAGCCAGTGGGTGATCGACCTGCATGAATACGCGCACAGCCCGGACAAGTACGATGCCCTGGTGCTACCCGAATGGCTGGAAAGCGTCCCGCGCGCCTGGCTGGTGGTGCCGCTGATGCTGCATGCGCGCCTGTTCGGCTTCGTGCTGCTGCAGAACCCACGCAGCCCTGTGAAACTGAACTGGGAAGTGATCGACGTGCTCGAGATCGCGGGTAGCCAGGCCGCCAGCCAGCTGGCCCAGCAGGATGCCGCCAACGCGCTCATGGTGGCGCGCCAGTTCGAGTCCTTCAACCGCATGTCGACCTTCGTGGTGCACGACCTGAAGAACCTGGTGTTGCAGCTGTCGCTGATGAACGCCAACGCCGCCAGGCACAAGGACAATCCCGAGTTCCAGGCCGACATGCTGGAGACGGTCGATTACTCGGTGCAGAAAATGAAGATCATGTTGCAAAAGCTGAGCCGCAGCGAGAATGCCGAGCAACCGCTGCCGCTGGCGCTGAACCAGGTGGTGACCCAGGCGGTGGCGCTGAAGGCCGCGTTCGTGCCGCAGCCGGTGCTGACGATCGACGATGCCTCGCTACGCGTGCTGGCCGACCGCGAGCGTCTCGAGCGCGTGGTAGGACACCTGATCCAGAATGCGATCGAGGCGACGCCGCGCACCGGCAGCGTCGAGATCCGCCTGCTGCGCGAAGCTGATCGCGCCGTCATCGAGATCGCCGACACCGGCGAAGGCATGAGCGAGGAATTCATCCGCGAGCGCCTGTTCAAGCCCTTCGACTCGACCAAGTCGGCCGGCATGGGCATCGGCGTGTTCGAAAGCCGTGAATACATCATTGAACTTGGCGGCAACCTGGAGGTAAGCAGCAAGCCCGGCGCGGGCACCACCTTCCGGGTCTCGCTGCCGCTACATCAACAGGAAACGCCGGCGGAACAACGCGCCCCGCGCGCCGCCTGATAGAGGAAACAACGTGAGCCAGACCAAACCGAAACTTTTAATCATCGAGGACGATCCCGGCGTGCAAAAACAGCTGCGCTGGAGCCTTGACGCCTACGACGTGGTAGTGGCCGGTGACCGGGAGGCTGCGCTGGCCCAGATCCGGCGCCACGAGCCGGCCGTCTGCACCATGGACCTCGGCCTGCCGCCCGATCCGGACGGCTCGACCGAAGGCCTGGCGACGCTGCAGCAGATTCTGGCGCTGGCACCGGACACCCGCGTCATCGTCCTGACCGGCAACCAGGACCACGCCAACGCCGTCAAGGCGATCGGCATGGGTGCCTACGACTTCCACAACAAACCCTGCGATCCGGAAGTGCTGAACCTGGTGATCCAGCGTGCCTTCTTCCTGCACAACCTGCAGCAGGAAAACCGCCGCATGCAGCAGGCCCAGGCTGACTCACCACTGGCCGGCGTGATCTCGCGCGATCCCGGCATGTCGAAAGTTTGCCGCAACATCGAGAAGGTCGCCCCGACCTCGGCCTCGGTGATGCTCCTGGGGGAGTCGGGCACCGGCAAGGAGGTACTGGCGCGTGCCCTGCACCAGCTATCGCCGCGTGCCAAGGAACGCTTCATGGCGATCAACTGCGCGGCCATTCCCGAGAACCTGCTCGAGAGCGAACTGTTCGGCTACGAAAAGGGCGCCTTTACCGGCGCAGCCAAGCAGACCAAGGGCAAGGTCGAGCTGGCCCACGGCGGCACCTTCTTCCTCGATGAAGTCGGCGACCTGCCGATGGCCCTGCAGGCCAAGCTGCTGCGCTTCCTGCAGGAGCGCGTGATCGAGCGCATCGGCGGCCACGAAGAGATTCCCGTCGACGTGCGCATCGTCTGCGCGACCCACCAGAAGCTCAAGGAGCTGTGTGCCCAGGGCCGCTTCCGTGAGGACTTGTATTACCGCCTGTCCGAGATCGTCGTCACCATCCCGCCGCTGTGCCAACGCGAGGGCGATGCCGCGTTGCTGGCGCACCACTTCAAGAACAAGTTCTGTGCCCAGGAAGGACGCGCTTCGCTGCACTTCGCTCCGGATGCGATCGCTGCCATCGAGGCCTACAATTGGCCAGGCAACGTGCGCGAAATGGAGAACACCATCAAGCGCGCAGTCATCATGGCCGACGGCAGCACCATCGTCGCCGACGACCTCGGGCTGCCCGGCGAGGCGGCGATGGAAGAACCGATCAACCTGCGGCAGGTGCGAGAAGAGGCCGAGTACAAGGCCATCGTCAAGGCGCTGGCGCGGGTCGACGGCAACATCGTCAAGGCCTCGGAAATGCTGGGTGTTAGCCGGCCGACTTTGTATGACCTGATGGGCCGGCACGGCATCAAGACCGGGGCATGAGCTTGGGTAAGAAGCGCGTCCTGTTGCTGCTGGCGGCCGCGCCGGTGCTGGTCGGCCTGGTGGCGGCCGGCGGCGGGCTGGCCTACCTGCACGCCGACGGCATCACGCCGCGTGCGCTGGCGCCCTATATCGAGCGGCGCGCCGCCGGCCATAACGACATCATTACCGGTACCGGCAACTGGATCGGCGCCGCGCTGCGCGATCTGGACCGTGGCGAACCTGTGCCCTACGCGCTGCCGGCACTGAAGGTCGGCGCCCAGCCGGTGCCCTTGCCGGCGCCTCCGTCCACCTCCACCGCGGTCAAGCGGGTAGGCTCGGTCCCCGAGGCGCAGCGCGCCTTCGCGCAAGCCGTCGCCGGTGACGTCATCACCTTCGCACCGGGGGTGTACCGCATCCGCGCCCCCCTGGCCGCCACCCGGCCAGGCGTCGCGGGCGTGCCGATTGTGGTGCGCGCCGAGCACCCGGGCAGCGTGGTGATCGAAGTCGCCGCCACGGAAGGCATCGTGGTGGCAGCGCCGCACTGGACCTTCGAAAACCTGGAGTTCCGCGGCGCCTGCGCCCAGGCTGCCTTCTGCGAACACGCCTTCCACGTGGTCGGCAAGGGTAGGCATTTCGTCGCGCGCAACAACCGCATCGTCGACTTCAACGCCCACTTCAAGATCAATGGCGACGGCAAGGACTTTCCCGACCATGGCCTGGTCGAGGGGAACACCCTGGACAATACGTCCCCGCGCCGTACCAGCAACCCGGTCACCCCGGTCGACCTGGTGGCGGCCAGCGACTGGACCATCCGCGGTAACCTCATCACCGACTTCATCAAGGCCGGGGGCGACCGCATCAGCTACGGCGCCTTTGCCAAAGGTGCGGGCGCGCGCACCGTCTTCGAACGCAACGTGGTGCTGTGCGAGCAGAAGCTGCGAGGCCTGCCGGGGCAACGGGTCGGGCTGTCGTTCGGCGGAGGCGGCACCGGGCGCCAGTACTGCCGCGACGGCCGCTGCATCACCGAGCACGAGGCCGGTGTCATGCGTGCCAACCTGATTGCCGGCTGCTCCGACGCCGGCATCTACGTCAACAGCGGCGCTGGCTCGCGCCTGCTGGACAACACCCTGCTCGACACGGCCGGGGTACAGGTCCGCTACCCGGCGAGCAGCGCGGAACTGGATGGGAACATGGTCGATGGCCCGGTGACCAGCCGCAATGGCGCGGTTCTCCGGATGGGTGACAACCGTACCAATTCGGTCACGGCGATGTACGCCGGCCTGCACCCGCAGCGCAGGCTGTTCGTCGCCGCGCAAGCGCTGGACCTGCGCTGGGACGGCCAGCCGCCGCGGCGCCAGGCGCAGGATGCGCAGGCCTCTCCGATGGACCTGTGCGGCGCCCACCGTCCTGCCGCACCGGCCTACGGCGCCTTCGAGGACTTCGCCGCCTGCCTGGCGCCGGCAGCCGCGTTCTCTTCCGCCACCACGGCGTCGAACAGCGACGCCAACTGAAGCGTGCGGGCTCGCCGTTCCTGGGCCCGCACGACCGTTTCTGGCGCCAGCGGTGCCTTGCCCGCCGTCGCCAGGTCGAGGAAGCGCTCCAGCGCGTCGGCGATGCCGGCGGTATCGTCGAGCGGGCCGATGGTGTCGATGCCTGCTTGGCGCAACAGGCGGGCGGTGTCGCCGTCCGCGTCGGTCAGCGCCAGGATCGGACGCCCCGCGCGCAGGTATTCATAGAGCTTGGCCGGCACCTGGGCATTGCAGTTTGCCGCCTGCAGCACCAGCAGGGCGCCGGCGCCCAGCATGTCGGCCAGCGCCGCGCGGTAGGGCAGGGGCGGCGCGATCTCCACCAACTCTTCGATGCCGTGTTCGGCCGCCAGTCGCGCCAGCCACTCCTCATGGACCGCGGCACGCAGCACCAGCCGGAAGTTTGCCGGGCTCAGGCGGCCGCTCGCGTGCAGCGAGGCCAGCGCGGCAAACAGCGGGCGCGGATCGCGTTCCGAGGGATAGACGATGCCGCTGTGGAGCAGAATCAGCGGGCCTGCGCCGCGGGGAACGCGTGGCGCCGCCTCCGACTGCGCCGCAGCAAAGGCCTGTTCGTCGTAGCCGTTCTCGATCAGGCACAGGCGTCCGGGCGGCAGGCCCGGATAACGCGTTTCGTAGGTGCGCACTGCGCCTGGCGTAGTGCATACGGCGCGGCTGCAGTGCTTGAGCGTCTGCGCCTCTATCCAAGCCGTCGCCGCGCGCTTGAGGCGGCCGGAGGGGTGGCTGTCGTCGAGCATGGGATCGCGCAGGTCGGCTACCCAGGGCAGGCCGGTCAGGCGGCGTAGCGCCAGCCCGATCAAGTGCGCGCTCGCGATCGGATAGGTCGACCAGATCACTTCCGGCCGATAGCGACGCACCAGCGCCAACCCGGCGGGCACGGCGCCGAGAACCCATGACACCCAGCGGTCCGGGAGGGCCATCCAGCCCAGGTACTTGCCGCGCCAGGCCAGGTGGCGCGCGGTGTCGAGGGCAAAGGCGCGCCGCACCACGGTGCCCGGCGCGATCTCGCCCATCTGATCCTGGCCGGTTTCGGGATGGGCGCGCGGATGCGCGCTCAAGACCAGTGGTTCCCAACCGAAGCCGGGCAGGTGTTGCGTAAACCGGAGGGTGCGCTGGATGCCGCTACTGCCCCGCTGCGGCGGGAAGTGGAAGGCCACCATCAGGACTCGCTTCACCACGAGCGCACCCACTGTGCGGTCCATGCGGCGACCTCGTCGCGCCAGGCGCGCCGCGAAAAGGTATGGTCGGCCGGCGCAAGCTGGCGCCGGGTGAAGCGCGGCGCTGCCATTAGTTGGCGCCACTGCGGCGAGGCGGCGGTCAGGTCGGCGAATTCGCGCGCGGTCAGGTCGGCGCCGCTCAGGACCACCAGCACCGGTCCCGGGAAGCGCGCCAGGCCGGCGTGCATGCGCTCGGGCAGGGTCGCGCCGCAGGCCGTGCCGGCGACAAGCTGCGGCGAGGCGGGCGGCTGCATGGCGCGCCGTACCTGGCCCAGCAGGGAAGACAGCGAGTCGCGCAAGCCGAAGCGGCCGCCGGCGATTTTCTTCCACAAGTCCGGCGCGAGCAGGCGCTCACGGTAATAGTGCTTCAGGGTAGCCTTGGCCAGGCTCTCCTCGGTACGCACCCAGGGATTGAGCAGGACCAGGCCGGCTACCCGGGCATCGCTGCCCGCATACATGGCGGCCGCGGAAGCGCCGTCGCACAGGCCCCACAGCACCACCTCGCGCATGCCGGGCACGCAGGCCATGAAGGCGTCGATGGCGGCGTGGATGTCGGCTTCCTGGTCTTCGAAACCGAGGGCATCGCCGCCGCTGTCGCCCATGCCGCGCACATCGAAGCGCATGGCGGGGATGCCCTGCTCGGCCAGGGCGCGTGCGAGCAGGGTGAACTGGCGGTGGCTGCCGGCGCGGTATTGCGGGCCGCCGACCACCACCAGCACCCCACGCGGATACGGCGCGGCAGGCGGCGCGGGGCCCGCCGCGCCCCCCCCCACCCACCCGCCCCCCCCAGGGAAGGCGAGCGCGGTCGCCTCGTAGCGCCCCGCCCCCCACGGCCCGGCCGGGGAA
>NZ_JBKBOV010000007.1:15743-154992 GCF_046293535.1 Massilia sp.
GGCAGGCGGCGCGGGCAGCGTGGCCACGCCGACCAGCCACTCGCCCGCGCATGGGAAGGCGAGCGCTTTCTCGTCGTAGCGCAGCGCAGCGCTCGGCACGGCGTCAAGCTGCATCGGTCTGCTCCTTCAGCGCTTCACAGGTGGCCGCCACCAAGTCCGGGCATATGCTGATTTCCGGGGTGGCCCAGAACTGCGGGCCGAGGACCTGGCGCAACTGCAGCTGCACGCCCAGGGCGCGCCAGAGCCGCGCGGTATTGGTCGCGGCGGACGAGGGTGGGCGGCCGCTCGTTGCCGCCAACTCGAACCAGTATACCGGCAGGCCGCGCGGCGCCAGCGCCGTGTCGTCGAGAGCATCGACCGCGCGCACCAGTTCCGGATGCACTTCGTAGCCGGCCACTTCCAAGGTTTCGCCGCGGGCCAGGGTGGCGCGCAAGGCGGCGGTGCCGCTCCGGGTGTCGCCGCCGGCCAGCATGTCGGCAGCGATGCGGGTACGCAGGAACTGGGTCATGAAGCCTTGTCCGCCAAGGACCGGTTGCCACAGGACGATCGCCGCCGGCGGGGTGTCGCTGGTGCGGGCAAAGTCGAGCGCGAGCGCGGCGCCAAGCCGCAGACCCAGCAGGGTCAGCGGCTGGCCCAGGCGCGCATCGAGCCAGGCGGCGGCGGCCTCCAGGTCGCGCTTCCAGCCGTTCCAGCGTGCATCGACGAAATCGCCGCTGCTGTCGCCGCAGCCGTGCAGGTCGACCTGCAGCACGCCGTAGCCGCTTGCCGCCAGGGCGCGCGCCTGCAGCGCGGCCTGGCGCCGCGAGCGGTTCAGCTCTTCGGCAAACGGATGCACGTAGAGCAGCGCGCCGCGGCAGGCGGCCAGTGGCGGGTGGAACAGACAGAAACGCTCTCCGCCGTCGACCCGCAGGAAGAAGGGTTCGGGGGCGCCTGCCGGGGCTTGGCTCATTCGCCGCGCTTTTCCTGCACGAAGGCCGCCAGGCTACCCAGGGTGGCGAAAGTGCTGGCGCTGATCTCGTCGTCGTCGACCAGGATGCCGAACTGCTCCTCGAGCGCGCCGATCAGGCTCACCACCGCCATCGAATCGAGTTCGGGCAGGCTGCCCAGCAGGGGCGAGTCCGCGGTGAGGGTTTCGCCTGTGGGACCAAGGTTGAGCACGTCGGTGAGGATGTTCCTGACTTCGTTCAAATACATTGTTGCTCCGATGATTGAGTGCCCGCCGCGCGGGCCTGCAGCCTGCGATGCCAGCTGCGCAGCGCCGGCCAGCGGTAAGTGTTGAGATGGTAGAGCGTGCGCACCTCATCCGTCCAGCGAAGATGCCATTCCATGACCTTGCCGTAGAACTCGATGTGCTTGACACGCCCCAGCTCGAACAGGTGCCGAGTTTCTTCCTCGCGCATCAGGAGGGTGGGCGACAGCGCTTTGTCCACCGATTCGTCGTAGGCGGTCTTGAGCACCACGATGCAATCCGGTCCTTCGATGCACAGGTCGCTCGCTACCAGCCGCTCTCCGAACCAGTAGCGGTAGATGCAGCCCGCGCCGCGCAAGCAGAATGCTTGCAGCATGTCGCGGTAGAAGCGCCCCTGGTCGTTGTCGGCATGGACCGCGGTGCCGCCGCCGGCTTTCCAACCCGTGCTTTCCATATTGCCGTAGTCCGCCACCGCTGCCGCCACCGCCTCGGAGGCGCGCAGCACTTCCAGCCGAGGCACGATACCTTCGCGCTCCAGCCTGGCGCGCTGTTTCTTGAGGTTGCTGCGCAAATTCTTGCCGCGCCCTTCCCAGTATTGCGCAAAATCCCCGCGAATGCTGATGCGGGCAGTCAGGATGTAGTCGAGCGTCTGCACGCAGCCGGCATCCGGTGGACGCGGATATAATTCCGGATCGCATTGGGTCAGTCCCAGCACCAGGGCGAAGCCGGGCAGGGCGCGTACCAGCGCCGCGCTCAGGGCGGCGCTGTCCAGGCCGGGGCGCTGCAGCCAGATCCCGACCGGCGCCTGGGCCGGCTGGAAGGTTTGCCAGCGTGCGCGGCCGCCGGGTGCGAGCACCGCCATCGCCAGGGTCTGGCCGTCCTGGCGGCAGATGGCCAGTAGTTCGCCGCCGGAAGCGAAATGCTCCAGCAGCGGCAGCACGAAGTCGGCGGCCAGCAGTGGCGAGGCCGGTCCTTCGCCGTGCAGGCGCGTCCATTCCTCGACGTGCCGGGCAAAACCCCTGGCGGAGACGAAATGCCACTTCATGCGGCTTGCACCCTCGGCTGCAGCGCGGTGCGCAGCTGCCCGGTCATCCACGCCAGCTCGTCCGCACGCAGTTCCTGGTGACAGGGCAGGGCCAGCACATGGTGCGCCAGCATTGCGCTGTTGGCGCAAGTGGCGGCATCCGCGCCCGGCCAGCGCGGCAGGCCGAAGCGCACCAGCGGCACCCCGGCTGCGTGCAGCCGTTCGAACGCGGTGTCCGGATCGTCGAACAGCAGCGGGCACTGCCAGGGCACCACGTCCTCGGGCAGCCGCGCGAACAGCGGGCGGCAGCCACCCAGGCCGCGCACCGCTTCTTCGATCATCAGATAGTGGCGCCTCCGCAGGGCGGCGATGCGGGTGCTGGAGGCCAGCGCCATCACCGTCCGCGAGAACCAGGACGAGCGCTTGTCGACCCAGTGCGGTTCGAAGTCGAAGCCGCTGTCGGACGAAGCCGGCGCCAGGGCCGGCGTGCTCGCCGGATCGGTCCCGGACGGCACGGCGCGGCGCGACTTGAGCGCGTTCCAGGCCAGGTCCTTCAGCCGCAGGGGCAGGCGCAGAAGCATCCGTACGAGGGGCAGGCGTCCATGGGCGAAACTGTTTTCCAGCGCCGCCAGCGCAGCCTTGGCCTCGAAACCGAGGCCTGCCGAGCGCAGCGCGATCTCGTCGAGCCGGTGGCGGCTCGAGACCAGGCAGCCGCCCTCGTAGGTCGGAAAGAACTTCATGCTGCTGGCGATCGCATAATCGCCCCAGGAGCCGAGCGGGCGGCCCCCGTGCTCGCCGAAGAAGCCGTGGGCGCAGTCTTCCAGCAACCCGATACCGTGGGCGTCGCAGAAGGCGCGGATCGCCGCCATGTCCTGGGGGAAGCCGAAATAATGGGTCACCATCATGGCCCGCGTCGCCGGGCCGAGCCGGGCTCCGACATCCGCCAGGTCGACCGAGGCGTCAGGCCCGATCCGGTAGAATACCGGTGTCGCCCCGCACCAGCGCACCGGAGGCACCATCGACGCGCTGTGGTAGGCCGGCACCAGCACCTGGTCGCCCGCCTTGACGCCCATCCGGCGCAGCGCGAGCGCGATCGCCACCCTGCCGCTAGTCACCTTGCGCACCTGTCCGGCATCGAGCACCGAGCGCGGCCGCCGGCCGGGAACAGAGACGAACGAGGCACGCGACAGCACGGGGGCGATCGGTATCCTGGGGCGCTGTTCCGTCATGTCAGAAATTTTCAAGTTAGACAACATAGTATAAGGGGTGTGGCCTCGGTTTGTTGTTCCGTTTGGAATCGAAAATGTTAAGATGGCGCCCGCTTTTCCCTACCCTCCCGCCCCGTACAAAAAGGTTTGAATGAGCGACCTGGTTCACGATTTGATTTTCACGACCGCGCGCCGGCTGCCCGCCGCCGAAGCGCTGGCGTACGGCAACGAACGGCTCGACTACGCGGGACTGGAAAGGGCCGTGCGCGGCGCGGCCGTCATGCTGCTGGAGGCCGGGCTGCAGCCGCGCGAGCGGGTTGCGGTCTACCTTGAAAAGCGGATCGAAACGGTGGCGGCGATGTTCGGCGCGTCCGCCGCCGGCGCCGTGTTCGTGCCGGTCAACCCGCTGCTGAAGGCGCCGCAGGTGGCCCACATCCTGGCGGACTGCAATGCACGCGTGCTGGTGACTTCGAGCGAGCGCCTGCGCCAGCTGACCGACGAGCTGGCGCATTGCCCCGACCTGCATACCGTGATCGTGGTCGGTGCTGCGGCCGCGGCGCTGCCCCAGGCGCCGTCCGCTTGCCACATCCTGGCCTGGGACGCCGACCGCGAACCGGGCGCTGCGCGCCCTCACGGCGCCATCGACGCCGACATGGCCGCCATCCTGTACACCTCGGGCAGCACCGGCAAGCCGAAGGGAGTGGTACTGTCGCACCGGAACATCGTGGCCGGCGCCCGCAGCGTTGCCGGCTACCTCGGCAATACCGGGGACGACCGCGTTCTCGCCGTGCTGCCGCTCAGTTTCGATTATGGCCTGAGCCAGCTCACCACGGCCTTCCTC
This sequence comes from Massilia sp., assembly GCF_046293535.1. Taxonomy (NCBI): domain Bacteria; kingdom Pseudomonadati; phylum Pseudomonadota; class Betaproteobacteria; order Burkholderiales; family Oxalobacteraceae; genus Massilia; species Massilia sp. Next base: position 20,006 of record NZ_JBKBOV010000007.1, read on the forward strand.
AGTGGCGCGGCCGTGGTCCTGATCAACCACCTGTTCCCGCGTGACGTCCTCAAGGCCGTCGTTGCCGAGCGCATCACCGGCTTGGCCGCGGTGCCGCCGCTGTGGATCCAGTTGGCGCAGCTGGACTGGCCGGCGGAGTGCAGCCTGCGCTACCTGACCAATTCGGGCGGCGCCATGCCCGGCGCCACCGTCGACGCGCTGCGCGCCGTGCTGCCGAAGGCCGATCTGTTCCTGATGTACGGCCTGACCGAAGCCTTCCGCTCAACCTACCTGCCGCCTCAGGAGCTGGCGCGCCGGCCCGGTTCGATGGGCCGCGCGATCCCGAATGCCGAGGTGCTGGTGGTGCGTCCGGACGGCAGCCTGTGCGAGGCCGATGAGCCGGGCGAGCTGGTGCATCGGGGCGCCCTGGTCTCGCTCGGCTACTGGAACGACCCGGTGAAGACCGCTGAACGCTTCCGCCCGGCTCCCGGCCAGGATCCAGCCCTGCCGCTCACCGAACTGGCCGTATGGTCGGGCGACACCGTGCGCCGCGACGAGGACGGCTACCTGTACTTCATCGGCCGTAGCGACGACCTGATCAAGGTGTCGGGTTACCGCGTCAGCCCGAGCGAGGTCGAGGAGACCGTGCATGCGAGCGGCCTGGTCGAGGAAGCGGTCGCCTTCGGCGTGCCCCATCCCACCCTTGGGCAGGGCATCGTCCTGCTGGCGGTGGCGCGCGAGCCTGGATTGTCTCCGGCCGTCCTGCAAAAGGAATGCCAGCGCCGCCTGCCCGCCTGGATGGTGCCGGCCCATGTCGAATTGCGTTCTGGCCCGCTGCCCCGCAACCCGAACGGCAAGTTCGACCGTCCAGCCTTGCGCGCGCCGTTCATCGCGCTGTTCGACAAAAATTGAGACCATGAGCACCAAACCAGTCCATGCGCCGCAAGCCGGCTTTCCCGTCGTCGACGGCTGCCTGCAGGTCGGCGGCATTCCGCTGACCCGCCTGGCCCAGCGGGTCGGCAGCACGCCTTTCTATGCCTACGACCGCAGTCTGCTTACCGAGCGGGTGCGCCACCTGCGCGCCCACCTTCCGGCCGCGCTGGAACTGCATTATTCGGTCAAGGCCAATCCGATGCCGGCCCTGGTCCAGCACCTGGCCGGCCTGGTCGACGGCCTCGACGTTGCCTCCGGCGGCGAACTGGCGGTGGCGCTCGATACCGGCATGGCACCGCAACGCATCAGCTTTGCCGGTCCCGGCAAGTCGGACGCCGAGCTGCGCCAGGCGATCGCCGCCGGGACCTGCATCCATGCCGAATCGGAACGCGAGATCCGGGCGGTGGCGCGCCTGGGCGGCGAGCTCGGCATCGCTCCGCAACTGGTCTTGCGCATCAACCCGGATTTCGAACTGAAGGGTTCGGGCATGCGCATGGGCGGCGGCGCCAAGCAGTTCGGCATCGACGCCGAGCAAGCGCCGCGCATGCTGGCGCTGGCCGCGCAGCTGGGATTGGACGTGCTGGGCTTTCATATCTTCAGCGGCTCGCAGAGCCTGAAGGCCGACGCGATCATTGAGGCGCAGGCGCAGACGGTCGAACTGGCGCTGAACCTTGCCGATGCGGCACCTGGCCCGGTACGCATGCTCAACATCGGCGGGGGCTTCGGTATTCCCTATTTTCCGGGCGAGGCGCCGCTCGACCTGGCGCCGATCGGCGCCGGCCTCGAGGCGCTGCTGCCGCGCGTGCAGGCGGCGCTGCCGCATGCCACGCTGTCGATCGAACTGGGACGCTACCTGGTGGGTGAAGCGGGCGTCTACGTGGCGCGCGTGGTTGACCGCAAGATCTCGCGCGGTCAGGTCTTCCTGGTCACTGACGGCGGCCTGCACCATCACCTGGCGGCGTCCGGTAATTTCGGGCAGGTGATCCGCAAGAATTATCCTGTTGCGATCGGCAACCGCATGCTTGCAGGCGAGACCGAGGTGGCGTCGGTGGTCGGTCCATTGTGCACGCCGCTCGACCTGCTGGCCGACCGCATGGATCTGGCGCGCGCCGAGGTGGGCGACCTGGTGGTCGTGTTCCAGTCGGGCGCCTATGGCATGAGCGCCAGCCCGGCTGCCTTCCTGGGGCATCCGGCGGCGCGCGAAGTGCTCGTCTAAGCCCGCAAGGCAGTCTGCTCGACCGCGCGCGGGCGGGCGCCGTTGCGGCGGTGCACCACGTCGCGCCGCACCTCATCGAGTTTCTCCATCAGCCGCTCGATCGATTCCAGGTGATTGCGCTCTTCGCTCAGGCACGGCGTTCCGTGCTGTGCCAGCTTGCCGAGCGCCTCGACCACCGTGTCCTCCATGTCGGCGCGATTCGTTTCCGGCACCGGCGGCGTCCAGTTGTCGGTCCAGATGCCCATCTTGCGCAGGTTGCGCTTGACCGAGGTCTTGAATTTTTCCATCGGCGTAAAGTTGCGCTCCATATCGTAAATGCTCGCGATCGTTTGCGGCGTGTACGGCATGTCGAGCGACTGGCACCAATCCTGCCATTTGAAATCGAGGATGTGGTCATAGCAGGCGACCGGGACCCATGGCACCCGCAAGGCATCCGCGACGATTGCCGCATGCATCGCTTCAGCGATCACGAGCCGCGAACGGCGCATCTGGAAGATAGTTTCGTGGATGTCATAGGCAGGGTCGATGTAATTTATTCCCGCCTTCTCGCACAATGCCTTCCAGTCGGCGAAGCGCGAGCTGGCGTGATGCGGCATGAAGGACACCATGCCGGTCTGCTCCACGGGCCGGGCGGGCAGGACCTGCGTCAGCAGGACTGCCGGATCGGTAATGGCCAGCGAAGGAGAAATACCGAGGCGCTGGGCCGACAGGGGACCGCGTACGCAGTAAAACTGCCACTTTTCGTCGATCGTCGGGAACTGGTGGTAGCCGACGCCGGAGCCGAACACGTACTTGGTCGGAGCAAGGGGGGCGCGGCTGTTGATCAGCGTGCCGATGCCGACCAGGACTTCGGAATCGTCCTCGTCGAACAGTTCCGGCGCGAGGCTGTACCAGATGAGAGAATTCAGGTCATCCCCGAAATTGCCAATCGGGTCTTTGTAGTAGAAAAGTTTCATTTCTCGGAAGCGCTGTGTTGAGAAGGAATCCAGCGTAGCGAGACTGCATCCAGGATGCACGACCGCTTCATGGCTTTCGTTTTTTGTGCAGCAAGACGATTGCATGCTCATGTCACAGCACCCTCAGCGGTAATGAAAGTGTGTTGGGCAGTAGCTTGTGGCGCAGCAGTAGCATGCATCATCAGTAGACCGTCTGACAAGCATCGATCTCATACTGACGAGTTATTGTAAACGAAATTCCATTCGTTCCAATGTATTCACTTTTTATTAATAATTGCTGATTTTAAGGATTTTATGGCTGTGCTAATACGACGGTATGCTCATGGCGCTACCGGTGTGGAGGCCAGCATCCTGGCCCGCGCGAAGTCTTTGTTGCTGACGACTACTAAGCTACGTGCACAGGCTTGCGAATGCTTGCCGGGCCAGCAGGGCGAACAGACTGAAGGATTGTCCAGGCAATATGGCGCAGCGGTGCGGGCAGGCGTGTCATCACCGCTTTGCACATGAACTTGAGCTCCGCCGGCCGTTCGTTCAGCAAATTTAGCATTTCCTGTGCCGTTACAAAGTCACCGCGGCCGAAGGCGACGTGGAACACGCCCACGCGCCTGTCGCGAATATGGCCGAGAATGATGTCGCGATAGCCCGCAGCGATCATATGACGATTCAGGGCGTATTCGAGGATGTATGCGGCGCCCCGTACCTGCCGCATTGAATCCCCCGACTCGTTCGAGGCGTGTTTGCGGATATGTACCAGCGGCCGCTTGCACAACACAGTCCTGCCGGCTTCGAGTACCCGCAGCGTGAATTCCCAGTCTTCGGCGCCGACATCGTGGAAGGCCAGGTCGAAGCCACCCAGGCGCTGGTAGAGCGCTTTGCTGAAGATACAACCCGATACGAACAGCGGCTGATAGACCATGGTCCTGACGTACAGGTCGGGGATATCATATAAAAAATCGCCTTCGACCCGGGCACCATCGAAAAACCCTTGAGGTGCGCTAGAGAACTTGTCTGGAAAGATGCCGAGGTCGTTAAAGGTAACGAAATTGCTGTAAAACGCCTGGAACTCCGGATGGCGGCCGAACCAATCCGCAGCTGTTGCAACGAAGTCCGGGGCCAGCAGGTCATCGGAATCGCACAAGGCGATATATTCGCCTGTCGCAAGTGCGACACCTGTGTTGCGCGCGACCTGCACGCCACCGTTCGGCAGGGAAACCATTTTGATCCTGTCGCCGAATCCCGCCAATACGCGCGCCGTATCGTCCGTCGAACCATCGTCAACCACGATGATTTCATGAAAAGCCTTATGTTGGGCGAGAGCACTGTCGATGGTCTGAGCGACCAGGCTGGCACGGTTATATGACGGTATGACGAGGCTGACGGTAACGGGCATTGTCTTGTTGCGGCCAGACCGCAATCCCAAAAAAGAACGATCGGTTTATGCTGTAAATATTATACCGACTTGCATTCAAGATTTTTTGCAATGTGTACTTACCGTCTCTTTTGGCTGAAATACCGTATATTTACATTGCAATTTAATGTAAATTATTGCAGCGTGGAATTGCGGCGCCTTCGGTGGTGTCCAGCTTTTATCCTCAGCTGACGGCGCTGGTTTGCAGCGTTCGGTGCAACACCTGGCTGATGGCGCTGGCGTGGTGCTCGATCGAATACTGGCGCGCCTTGCGCGCGGCATTCTCCCCGAGCCGTGCCGCAAAGGCCGGTTCGGACAGCAGACGCGTGACCGCTGCCGCGAGGACGGCCGGTTTGCGCGGCTCGATCAGGAGGCCGTCGAGCTCGTGCTCGATCACATCCAGCGGTCCGCCTTCGTTGGACGCGATGGTCGGCCTGCCCATGGCCATGCCTTCCAGGAAGGTGCGGCCGAAGGGTTCCGGTTTGGTCGATGCATGCAGGACGACCGAACTCATCGACAGGATGTCGGGAATATCTTTGCGCGAACCCAGCATGTGCACCCGCCCGTGCAGGTCCGGCGCTGCGGCGCGCCGTGTAATCATCTCGGCGAACTGGTTGTCCTTGCCGTAGGCCGACCCGACCAGCAAGATGCGGGCACTGGGGAAACGCGCCAGGATTTCCGGTGCCGCGTCGAGTAACACATCCTGTCCTTTCCAGTCGACCAGTCCGCCGACCAGAGTAATGACCGGTTCGTTCCCGGCAAGGCCGAGCTCGGCGCGGATGGCCTGGCTGGGCGGGCGCACGTGGAACAGATCGAGATCCAGCCCTTCCGGCACGACGGTACATTTTGTCGGCGGGAGGCCGAGGGTGACCAGTTCCGCCTTGACGGCATGGGACACCGGAATGCAATGGTCGAGCTGTTCGAGCACCCAGCGGTTGCCGCGGGTGTCGGCGTTGAACCCGCGCGCATGCAGCACTAGCGGCAGTCCGGCCATCTTGGCGGCCATGGCGGCCGCGAGGTTGCAGCTGCAGTCATTGTTCAGGTAGACCAGCTGGATACGCTTGGCCCGGAATGCCCAGTAATGGCGCAGCGCATAGGGCAGGAGATTCACCGCATTATCCAGGACCGATCCGAAGCGCTGGCCGAACTGGCGCAGGCGTCTCTGGCCGACCAGGGTGACCGGGCGCAGGTGGCGCCAGTCGCCCACGCGGGCGAGTCGCTGGTAGGGCTCGGTGCCGATGCTGGTAAAGATGTGTGGTTTGAACTCGGGAGGAATTTTCTCGAGGAACGCGGCGAGCGAGATGATGGCGCCGCCGTAGCCTGCGCCATTCTCGCAGAACCCGACGTTAATCTGTCCGGATCGCATTCTCTTCTCTGTTATTGTTGCTTGATATCTCATCCGCGCATCCTCATCGCAACCCATTCGCGTGCCTGGTATAAGTGAGCCTTGATCGGGTGTCCGGTCAGGACGATACCGGCGAACCAGCCCACCAAGGCGCCGCAAGCTCCTACCACGAGTTCCAGCCAGGGGTGCTTGCCATTCATGAACAGCAGCATCACCATTGCAGGGCCGATAGCGCTGGTGAGCGTGACGAGGGCGCTCTTTCCGGTAGCGCGCAGCACGCCGGCGAGTTCGATGCCCGTCGCCGCATACAGTTGGCGCGACGTGATCGCCACGGTATAGCACTCGGCCAGCACCAGTGCGACGGCAACGGCAACCAGGCCGAAGGGGCTGGCCACGAGGATGGCCAGGATGCGCACCGGCTGCGTCAGCACCTGGCTTGCGGTGGCCTGTCCGACCTTGCCGAAAGCGATCATCACATCGCCGGCGAAAGATGTCAGGCAGACGGCAGCCCCCATGATGCACAGGACCTGCACGACGGGAACCGACGCATCCCATTGCAGCCCGAAGAGCACGCGTACCGTTGGCAGGGCCAGCAGGGCCATCACGGCGTAGAAGGGCCAGGCGAACACGGTAAGGTACTCGACCGCGGCGCGGTATGCCAACGCCGGATCGCCCTTTTCGCGGCGCAGCTGGGCGAAATATGGCAGCACCAGCGGCACGATGGCGCCGTTGACGAGCGTCCTGAACATCTGCACCAGGCCGTTGGCCCGGCTGAAATAGCCGGATGCCGCCAGGCTGATGGCCTTGCCGATGATGACATCGGGACCGTTGGTGCCGAGGACCGTGACGATATTGCCGAGGCTGTTGACGCTGCCGAAGGACAGGATTTCCCTGATCTTCCTGAAGCTGGGGACGAAGGGCGTTCCCTTGTCGCGCAAGACCACTGCGGCGATGCCGAAGGACAGGATGCCTGCGAAATTTGCCCATGCCAGACTCAGTGCGCCGTAACCCTGGTATCCCAGGCTGACCGCGGTGATGACGTGCGAGACGGAGCTGACCACCCGGACGATCAGGATCTTCTTGAACTGCATGTTGCGCCTGAAGATCGAGGTCAGGAGGCCGCCGAGTGGCGTCACGGCGAAGCTGCAAGCCATCACGGCCAGGATGTCGACCACCCGTGGCTCGTCGTAGAAGCGCGCGACCAGGGGCGCGCAGGCGTACAGCAGCAGGGCGATGCCCCATGCCAGGATGATCGCGACGCCATAGGCGGAGCGGATTCGTTCCGCCGTCAGCTCCTCGACCTGGATCAGGTATTTGCCGACGCCGAAATCGCGGAACACGTGCAGCAGCGCCATCAGGAAGGCGGCAACTGAATAGATGCCGATCTCTTCCGGTGTAATGAGGCGGGCCAGGAACATGACGCCGATGAACTGGATCGCCATTTCGCTGTACTGGGTCACGAAGGACAGGCCCAGCGACTTCTTGAGCTGGCTCATGCGGCCCTCCCAGCCAGCCAGTAAAGCAGGCGGCCTGCGAACTTCATCCGATGATTATCCCACGGGCGGCTGCGCGGAATCGTATAACGGCCGGTATGACGCGTCACGGGGCCAACCGCCGTCGTGAACGCCGCGCTGTAGCCTGCTTCGCGCACCATCTGCGCATGGCGCTCATCGAAGTCGATGCCCTGCTTGCCGTTCGGGTAGGCGAACAGGCGTACCGGTTTGCCGATGATCGACTCCAGATGCTGCTTGTTTCCAGCGATTTCCGCTTGCGCCGTCGCATCGTCGACGCAGGTCAGGATCGGATGGGTGATCGTGTGGCCACCGATCTCGACCCCCGCCCGGTTCAGCGCCAGCAACATGTCGCGCGTAAGCATCAGTTCCTGCTCCAGCGAGCAGCCGACCAGCGTTTCCAGCTTATGGTTCAACTGCGCCCGTCCGGCGGGAGGAAGGTACTTCGAGCGTTCGGTCAGGGCCTGGACGGCGTTCTGGCGGTCCTGGGGCGTGTGCAAGGGATAGCTGCCGAAGCCGATGTCGCTCAGTTCGAGTTCGCCGCGAGGCAGGCGCCGCGCCGCTTCGAGGATGACGTCGTTCCACATGCTGCCCTTGTCGATGTGGCCGGTAGTCACGAACACGGTGGCGGGAAGCTGGTACTGCTGCAGCACCGGCAAGGCCAGGTCATGCGTGGAACGATAGCCATCGTCAAAAGTGATCGCCACCGCGCGCGGCGGCATGCGTTCGGCCTTCAGCATCTCGAGGGCATCGTGCAGGGGAAGCACGTTGAAGCAACTGGCCAGCAGCTCCATCTGCCAGTGGAAGGTCTCGACGGTCGGCTCGGACGCCAGCAGCGGATCGGGGCGTTCCAGGATGCGGTGGTAATTGACGATGCAAAGGCGTCCCTCGCCGGCGCCTCGGGGAGCGATGGCGTCGCCCAGCGTGCGGATCACGCTATCGCTGAGGCGCGTTGTTGTTCTGGCTTGATTCATGATCCTTGATGATTACGCGGTCTTGTCGTGTCCACGGCGCAGGATTCGCACTTCTTCGAGGCCGGCAGGTGACGCATGGGGGCGGCGGATGGCGACCTTGCTGACCGCCGCCGGCGCCAGTTTGGCCAGTTCGGCGGGGACCAAGCGCTTCTCGATGACGATCGTCAGCCCGAATAAAGTGAAAATCAGGTCGAAATAAGCGAAGCTGAGCGCCGCGCCGCCGAAGGCGAAGGCAAAGATACTCAGCTGTATCATGGTCGACATGGTGGACAGCCATACCGGCCCACCTGCCCGCTTGACCTTTTTGGCCGCGCGTCCGGCTTTGCGCCAGGCAGTCACCAGGCAGGCAAGGTAGATGAACAGCCCGACGAAGCCATGGTCGCCCAGCACCTGGAAATAGACGCTGTGCGCGGCGCGCGCAAACGTGGTCGTCGGCAGGGCGTCGCCCGTGTAGAACCAGGCATATTCATGGAAGTGCGTCGACAGCTGCGCCCATACTGTGAACGTTTCCAGTGCCTTGAAGCCGCCGCCGAAGAAGGGGTTCTGTGTCGCCAGGATGAAGCTCAGTTTCCAGGCGACGACCCGTCCCATGAAGGAAGCATCCTCGTTGGCCGATTCGATGGTATCGATACGGGCCGCCCATTCGGACGATGCCACGTTTGCCAGCACGGCGACCACGATCACCGTCAGCACCGTCAGCAGGCCCTTGCGCTCGCTCTTCAGGAACAGGTAGCCGCCCAGCGCCAGCAGCGCCATGAATCCGCCGCGCGACTGGGTCCCGATGACGGCGAAAACGAGCATGCACATGACGCCGATCAGGCCAAGCTGAAGCAGGCGCGAGCGGGCTCCGTACTCCCCGAGCAGGTAGACGCAGATCGGCAAGGTCATGACGAACGCCAGGGCCAGCTCGTTACGATCGCCCAGGACGTGGCCGGTCATGCCGGCGATCATGTGATTGCCGCCGCTGGCGAGATACTTGAGGGCCTCGAGACTGCCGTAGAAGCCGACCGACAAGACCACACCCCACAACAGCACGTCGATATGGAGCTTCTTTTCGACGATGGCGAGAATGAACACGAACAGGGCGACGACTTTCGAAAAGCGGTTCCAGTGTTCCCAGGCGACTGCCGATGGGCTCAGCGCCATGGCCGTGCTTATGGTGGTCCAGATGAAGAACAGCAGGATCATCACGCCGAGTCCGGTAAGGTGGAATTTCGGCTTGTTCTTCTGTATCAGGTAAGTCAGGATGGTCACGCCTGCAAACAGCAGGTTGTAGCGGATACTGCTGGCCGCACCGTACACCCAGCCATTGGGAAAGAACAGTGCGGTCCAGGGCCACATGGCCAAGGCAATGAAAGGCCGCTGCAGCATCGCATACAGCAGTACCGGAAGCAGGGCTAGTAACAGGACGTCACGCATTCTTCGATCCTTGCCTCGGCTTGGCCGGTTTGTCGCCGGCATCGGTTTTGGCTTTGGCCTCGGCTTCTGCCTCGGCCTTGTCGGTGCGCAGCGCCCACAGGCACAGGTAGCTGACCGCGAGCAGGTCCAGTGCCCACAGAAGTGATTCCATCCTCGTATTCCTTATCTTTCGCCCAGGACGACCGGCTGCCCGGCCACGCGGGACGCGCGGCGCTCCAGCACCTCGCGGAACAGGCGAAGCTGGCCGGCACTGGTGTCGTCCCAGCTGAAGCCTTCGGCGTAGCGGCGCGTGGCGGCGCGGTCGGGGTAGTTCGCGCGTAGCGCATTGACGGCATCGGCCACGCCCTGGGGCGTGCGTTCGGCCATCAGGACGCCCGCTTCCGGCGCCGCCACCACCTCAGGCGTGCCGTAGACGCGGCTGGCGACTACCGGGGTGCCGCAAGCCATCGACTCGAGCAACACGTTAGCCCACCCTTCGCGCGAGGAGGCCAGCACCAAAGCGTCAGCGTTTCCGTAGTGCTCGCGCAGGTTTGCCTGCGGTACGGCACCCAGGAACTGCACCCGGTCGCCCACCTGCAGACGGCGCGCCAGCTCTTCCAGCATACCGCGGTTTGGGCCGTCGCCGGCCACTACCAGGCGCACGCCCGGCAGCAGGGGCAGGGCTGCGACGATCAGCTCCTGCGCCTTGACCGGCACCAGGTGACCGACAGCGAGCAGCGTGAACAGCGGATCCGGCCGACGCTCGATCGGGTGGAACAGTTGCAGATCGACGCCGTTGCGCAGCGACGTCACGCGCTCAGGCTGCACGCCCAGCGCCACGACTTCGTCGCGCAGCGCATTGCAGACGGTGATGACGGCATCGGCGCGGCGCGCCGCCCACTTGATCATCCGGCGCGGCAGCGCGTACTGCGGCAGCAGGGTGATGTCGGAGCCGCGTGCCGTGACGACCAGGGGCTTGTTGAAGTGACGCGCCAGCATGGCCGCGGCCACGCCGTCCGGATAGAAATAGTGGGCGTCGATCAGGTCGAAGTCAAAGCCTTCGTCGAGGATGCGCGCGATCGCCGGCTTGGCCGCCTGCGCCAGCAGCAGCGGCGCGACGTTCATGCCGATTTTCGGCAGTACCGGGTAGCGCGGGTGCGCCACCTCCAGCCCGTGACGTACTTCGGCGCGTGGCACCCTGGCCATTTTCGCGTAGTTGCCAAAACGCGGATGCGTGGACGGGAACCAAGCCACCGGCGCCACCACGCGCGCCTGCACCTGGCCGGTCGCGACCAGGTGGCGCAGGCGCGTTTCCACGAAGATGCCGTGGCCGGGTTTCTCCGTATTCGGAAACAAGGTGCTGAACGTCAGGATCTTCATGCGGCGACTGCGATGGCGGGGGCGGCAGCGCTGGACCCTGCAGCGCCGTTGTTGCGCAGGAAAGCGTCGAACATCAGCACCGACCACAGGGTCGTGCTGTGGTCTTTCGCGCTCGACTGGTGTTCGTCCACCATCCGCTTGAGGAAGTCCGGATTGAAGATGCCAGTGTCGAGCAGGGCTGGATTGAGCACTGCCCGGCGCATGCTTTCCGCCAGCGGTCCGCGCAGCCAGGCCGCCAGCGGGATCGAGAAGCCCTGCTTCTTGCGATACAGGATATCGTCCGACAGGTAGGGCTGCAGCGCCTTCTTGAAGATGTGCTTGCCCTCGCCGTTGCGCAGCTTGGTATTCGAAGGCAGGCCCGAGACCCACTCGACGAACTGGTGGTCGAGCAGGGGGACGCGCACTTCCAGCGCATGGGCCATGCTGGCGCGATCGACCTTGGTCAGGATGTCGCCCGGCAGGTAGGTCTTCATGTCGAGGTACTGGATCAGCGACAGCGGGTCGTCGGTCGGCGCACCGGCGGCATAGCCGCGCATCACTTCGACCGCGCGGTAGCCTTGCAGGCGCTGTTTGAAGCCGTTTGAAAACAGCTGGTTGCGGATGCGGTCGTTGTTGATCGACACGCCGTGGAAGTAACCCTCGGTGAGGTCGCGCGCCAGCGCTTCGAAGGTGGTCTTGGCGCGGAACATGCGTGGCGCCCAGTCGGCCTTCGGGTAAGCGGCGCCGAGCAGGCCGAACACCGGCTTGCGCACGGCCAGCGGCAGCAGCGAGCGTACGCGGTTCTCGCCCATCGCCATGCGGTGGCGGCGATAGCCGGCGAAGTTCTCGTCGCCGCCGTCACCCGACAGGGCCACGGTCACGCGCTTCCTGGCCAGCTGGCAGACGCGGTAGGTCGGGATCGCCGAGCTGTCGGCATAGGGCTCGTCGTACAGGGCCGCCAAGGTGTCGAGCAAGCCGTAGTCGTCCTTGTCCACGGTCTCGCACTGGTGCGTGGTCTTGTATTGCTCGGCCACCTGGCGCGCGTACTCGGATTCGTCGAAGGCCGGGTCGTTGAAGGCGATCGAACAGGTGTTGACCGGGCCGTCGGTCACGCCAGCCATCATCGCTACCACCGCGCTCGAGTCGACGCCCCCGGACAGGAAGGCGCCCAGCGGCACGTCCGAGATCAGGTGGCTCTGCACCGCCTCGCGCAGGCGCTCCACCAGCTGGGCTTCCATGTCGCGTTCGCTCATGGGTGCATGCGGGGTGAAAGGGACGTCCCAGTACTGCTTCGATGTCGGCAGCGGCTGGCCGACGCGCAGGGTCAGGGTATGGCCCGGCAGCAGCTTTTTCGCGCCGGTGAAGATGGTGCGCGGTTCCGGCACGTAGCCGTAGGCGAAATATTCTTCGACCGCCAGCGGGTCGATCTCGCGGCTCAGGTTCGGCAGGGTGAGCAGTGATTTCAGTTCCGAGCCGAAGGCGAACATCCCGTCGGGCAGCAGCGCATAATGCATCGGCTTGATGCCGATGCGGTCGCGCGCCAGGAACAGGGTCTTTTTCGGGCGGTCCCAGATCGCGAAGGCGAACATGCCGCGCAGGTGGTTCACGCAGGCCTCGCCCCACTGTTCGTAGGCGTGCACGATGGTCTCGCTGTCGGAAGGCGTGCGGAACACGTGGCCCAGGCCCTGCAGCTCGGCGCGCAGCTCGCGGAAGTTGTAGATCTCGCCATTGAACACCAGGGCGATGGTCTCGTCCTCGTTGAACAGGGGCTGCAGCCCGGCTTCGAGCGCAATGATCGACAGCCGGCGGTGACCGAAGCCCAGTCCTGGCTCGAGGTGCAGATCGCCTTCCACCGGCCCGCGGTGGAACTGGCTTTCGTTCATTCGGTGCAGCAGCCCGCGGTCGATGGCGCGGCTGCCTTGCATGTCAAAAATTCCAACTATTCCGCACATGGTGTGATCGCTTTTCTCGGTGTTTTCTTGGTGTGGCACAGCTCGTCGTACAGGGCGACGTAGGCTGCCAGCATGGCTCGCATGCTGTATTTCTGTTCGATACGCGCGCGGCCTGCGGCGCCGTGGCGGCGCGCCAGCGCGCGGTCTCGCACATACGGGACGATCGCGGCGGCCATGGCGCGGGCGTCCCCCGACGGCACCAGGGTGCCGCTGTTCCCATGCGCCACCAGTTCGGGGATGCCGCCGACGGCGGTGGACACTACCGGCAGCTCGCTGGCCATCGCTTCCAGCATGGTGACCGGGGTGCCCTCGGCGATCGAGGACAGTGCGAACAGCGAGAAACTGCGCATCACCGGCGCCACGTCAGCGCGCGCGCCGGCGAACCAGACACTGTCTTGCAGGCCGGCCGCCTGGACACGGGCTTCGAGCGACGCGCGCAGCGGGCCGTCGCCAACCAGTACCAGGCGCAGGCGCTCGCCTGGCAGGTCGCGGCGCAGGATGTCGAAAGCATCAATCAGGGTGACCTGGTCCTTGACGTCCTGCAGGCGCCCGACGGTACCGATCACGAATGCGTCCGGGTCCTGCCAGGCTTCCGCAACGCCGGCATTGGCACCCGCATGGAAGCGCTCGGTGTCGACGCCATTGTCGATCAGCTGCAACTTGCGCTTCGGGATCCGCACCGTGCTCTCCAGCCAGCCTCGCAGATCGTGCGAGACCGGCACGTAGCGGTCGATGAAGGGGACCAGCAGGCGGCGCAGCAGGTTGTGCTTCGGATTGAGGCCCTGCGGATCGCGCGCGTCGCGTCCGTGTTCGGCATGTACCCGTGCCGGCACGCCGGCGGCCCAGGCCGTGGCGGCATATTCGATGGCGCCGAGGTTATAGGTGTGCAGGATCGCCGGGCGCAAGCGGCGCAGCAAGCGAAACAGGTCGGCGTGGGTGCCCAGGGCCAGGCCGGGCGGCTTGTGCAGCGCGAACAGCGCCACATCCGGACGAGTGATGCGCTGCGCGAAATCGGTGTAGTCGGTAAGACAGATCACCGCATGCCGGTAGCACCCGGCAGGCATGCGGTTGATCGTGTCCACCAACAGGGTCTCCAGGCCCCCGATGTCGAGACGATAGATCAGGTGCGCGACCAACGGCGCCTCCACGCAGGCCGATGCGGCGGGCAGTGCAACGCTCATCTGACGGGCCCCTTGGCGGCATTCAGCGCAGCGTCGAGCGCCGCAAAGTGCTGCGCCGTGAAGGCGCGCAGCGTGGCGCGCGCCGCATCCTGGCCGTCCACGGCCGGGACCGCGAGCACGACGAGGGCGCCGTCGTCGCCGCGGAACCACAGCTTGCCTTGTGCCTGGCGCAGCTTGCCCACGACGTTGCTGCTCAGGTAGCGACCGTCCACCCACATGGAGTGCCATACCAGCAGCGGGCCGTCCGGACCGCGCAGCACCGTCTCGCGCAGCGGCAGGCTGCGGCCGCCCAGCGTTTCGGTGCGCAGCGCGGACGAGATCTCGTGGTAAGCGTCTTTCTCGCCGACCAGGCGGTTGACCGAGCTGATCAGGCCCTTCTGCTTGCTCTGGTTGCGGTAGTACAGCATCTGCAGCAGGACCGGGCTGCCGTCCTGAGCGCGATAGCTGCGCTCAAGACGGGTATCCGGTTCCATGTAGTGGACGCGCCACGCGGGGAAACCCGAGGCCGCCGGCAGGCCAACGGCGGGCTCCGCCAGGACGACCGGGCGCGGGTTGTGGTTAGCGCTGTCATTGTAGGCGGCGAAGGCCGGCCAGGCGGCGCTTACCGCCACCACGGCTACCGCGATCGGCACCAGCGACTTCGCCGGGCCATGCGCCGCGGCCAGCGTTGGCACTTCCTGGGCTGCGGCGGCTGGCGCCGGCTGCTCGTCCTCGCGCCAGTAGCTGCCGACCCAGAACATGATGAACATGATGATGCCGAAGAAAAGCCAGCCGTAGACCAGGTGGTCGACGCCGGTGGCCAGTTCCATGCCGCTGGTATGGCCGATCATCACGATGCCGTAGGCGCGCAGCCAGTTGGCGACGATCGGCACCAGGATCGCCATGCCGATGAAGACGGCGCGCCGCAGGTTCGACCGGTAGGTCAGGTAGGCATACAGGCAGCCCAGCGTGATCGAGGAGATCAGGTAGCGGATGCCGCTGCAGGCCTCCACCACCGACCAGCTGCCGGTGGGCAGCTCGAAGCGGGTGCCGTTGCGCAGCACCGGGATGCCGGTGGCTTGCACCGCCCACACCGTGAAGTCGGCGGTATGCTGGATCAGGGGACCGACGAAGACTTCGCCGAAGGGCACCGCGAACAGCAGGAACAGCAGCGGGAAGGTGAATTTCGCCGCCAGGCGCGGGCCCAGCAGCGTGAGCGCGGCGAGCGGCATCATGGCCACGAAGGCGTACTGCATCACCACCCCGACGTCGCCCATGCGACCGGCCAGCCAGGCCGCGCCGGCGCCGGCCATCAGCGCCAACCCCGGCCACCAGGGCTGCGCCGGAATGCGCGCGAACCAGGCGCGCTGGCGCCAGATCAGCCACAGGCTGACCGGCAGGATCACGTAGCCGTGGGCGAAGGTCTCGGAACTGTTCCAGATCCCCACCATCGAAGCGGCGGTGCCATAGAAGAGCAGGATCGGGACCAGCAGGGCCAGGGCCAGCGCGGCAATGCTGGCGCCCGCCCGCGGGGCCGGGAGCGCGATGCCGTGCTGTGCGGCCTGGTCGACGCCAGGCGGAGGTTTCAGGAACATTCGAGTCGCTCCCCGATGCAGGCCAGGTTGCTCGGCCAGCTGTACTTGCGTTCAACCCTGGCGCGCGCGGCCAGGCCCATGTCGTTGCCGCTGCGCGCCAGCAGCAGCGCCACCGCCTCGACGAAACCGGCGGCGTCCTGCGCCAGCACCAGTTCGCGGCCCGGCTCGGCCTCGATGCCTTCCAGCGCCTGCGGCGTCACCACCACCGGGGTGGCCATCGCCATCGCCTCGAGCACCTTGTTCTGGATGCCGCGCGCGATGCGCAGCGGGGCCACCGCGGCGCGCGCATGCTTGATGTAGGGCCGCACGTCCGGCACCGTGCCGGTGACCACGATGTTCGGCTGCTTCGCCAGTTCCAGCACCGCCTGGGCCGGGCGTGCGCCGACGATGTAGAAGCGCAGTTCGGGGAAGCGCGCGCGCAGCAGCGGCATGGCTTCGCCGGCAAACCACTGCACCGCATCCACGTTCGGCCAGTAATCCATGGCGCCGGTGAACACGATCGCCTGCTCGCCTTCCTTGAACGGGGACGGGCCGGCGGCATCGGGCGAGAAGTAGTCGGTGTCGACACCGTTGCTGAAGAAACCGATGCGCGCATCGCTCTCGGGAGCGAGCTGGCGGAACAGGTCCGCTTCCGGGGCCGACACGAACAGCGAGGCGTCGTAGTCGCGCGCCACCTGGCGCTCGTAGGACAGCAGCTGGCGCGCCTCGTGGCGGTACAGCCAGCTCATTGGCCAGGATTTCTTGTCGGCGTACTGGCGCCACTTGTCCGAATCGACGTCGCAGAAGTCGACCACGCGGCGCGCGTTCGGGTACTTGTCGGCGTACTGCGCCATCGCCGACGAGAACACCAGCACCCGCTGGATTTTGTGCGCGGCGACGGTCTGGTCGACCCAGCGAGCCAATCCGGCGTCGCGGTAGTAGTCGAGCGAGAGCGAGCGCTTCTTGACCAGCGCACCCAGGCTGCGCACCCGTGCCAGGGTCGGATTCAGGGCCGCGAAATGGCTGCTCGCGCACATCTTCTCGACGGTCGGCACGTGCTGCCAGTCGTCGGGATCGTCCACGAACGTCGCCAGGTGCACCCGGTAGTCGCGCGCCAGGTGCTTGAGCAGGTGGTAGGAACGAATCTTGTCGCCCTTGTTGGGCGGGTAGGGGATCCGGTGGATCAAGAGCAGCAGGTCTTCCACGTCTTATCCCAGGTTGCGCACGATATAGGGGCCGAGGAAGTTCGCCACCGGCAGCGGCAGCTTCTTCCACATCTTGATGAACAGCTGGTACTTCGGGTTCAGCGGATTGTTGTCCGGCAGCTTGTCGGCGCCGTACAGCTTGTACTCGTAGGGCAGCGGCGTGGCGGTAAAGCCCCAGTTCTTCTTGAAGTCGTAGGCGCCGGTGCCGAGCTTGCTGCGGCCGTAGTCGAAGATGCGGCAGCCACGTGCGGCGGCGGCCTGCATCAGGTTCCAGTACATGAAGTCGTTGCCGGCCACTTCGCGCGCCAGGTCCATGCCGCCGCCGTAGTAGGGCACGACCTCGTCGCGCCAGTAGAAGGACAGCACCGAGGCCACCAGGCGGTCGTCTTCGGTATAAATGCTGCGCACTTCGCATTCGTCGCCGAAGACCTGCTGCAGCAGCGCAAAGTATTTTTTCGGGAACACCGGGGTGCCCAGGCGCAGCACGCTGTTGGCATAGGCCTCGAACATGCGGTCGACGTTGTCCTCGACCACGCCCTTCAGGCCCAGCTTGATCCCCTTGCGCACCATGGCGCGCTGCTTGCGCGGGATGGCGTTCATGTTGGCCTCGTCGTCGGCGCTGATCTCCTTGCGGAAGGTGACGTACAGCTCCTTGGTGTGCCAGCTGTTGTCGTCCGGATGGGCGCGCGTCATGCCGCGGTATTCGAGGTGGCCAACGCCCAGCTCGCGCGCCAGCTTGTCGGCGGCCTCGTCGAGCAGCGCACGTGCACCGTCGTCGATGGCCGCCACGCCGCCGTAGACGCAGAAGGGCATCGCGCCCAGCGAGTGGCCGAACAGGCGGCTCTTGATTTCCGCAAGCGGCAGCACGCCCTGGATCTGGCCATCCTGCTGGACGTAGTAGAACCAGGTCTTGATGCCGAAGGATTCTTCGATGACCTTTTGCCATCCCGACAGGTGGAAGAAGGTCGCGTCCGGGCAGGCGCGTACGAACGCATCCCAGCGCGCGCGTTCGTGCGGCTGCAGGAGGTGGAGGGTTTGCGGTCCGGTGGCGAGCACCGGGGCGGCGCGCTTGGCCTGTGCCGCTTCAATGATCGAGTTCATGCCGTGCTATGCCTTGTTGGTGTTGTTGTGCGTGTTGCTGCGGTGCTTATCGTTGGTCGAGGAAGATGCGGTCCATGCGGTCCCAGGCGAAGTCGCGCGCCAGCTGCTCGAGGCGGCCTTCCATGCGTTCGATGTTGACGTAGTGGCGGAAACGCGACTTGGCGTCCAGGCCCTGCGGGCGCGGCTGGCCCGGATCGAGTTCCCAGGGATGGAAGTAGAACAGGGCCGGCTGGCGGTCCTCGCGGTTCACTTTCTGCATCATCCAGCGCGACAGGGCGTAGGGCAGCAGGCGGAAGTAGCCGCCGCCGCCGGCCGGCAGGTTCCGGCCCAGCATGTTCACGGTGGTGACGGGGACCTCCAGCAGGCCGTCCGGGCCGTGCGGGTAGAAGGCGAAGCGCGGCGCGTCCGGCATGCCGTAGTGGTCGTGGGCGATCGGGTAGATGCTCGAGCTGTAGCGGTAGCCGGCTTCCTGCAGGGCCTCGAGCGCCCACAGGTTGGCGTGGCCGATCGAGAAGCTCGGCGCGCGGTAGCCCAGCACGGCCTGGCCGCCGATGTCTTCCAGCAGGGCCTTGCTGGATCGGATGTCGTTGTCGAACTGGGCCCGGCTCTGGTCCGAGGCGCGCAGGTGGCCGTAGCCGTGGCTGGCCAGCTCGTGGCCGGCGGCGACGATCCTCCGCACCATGCCGGGATAGCGCTCGGCGATCCAGCCCAGCGTGAAGAACGTGGCCTTCACGCCGTGGCGTTCGTAGATGGCCAGGATGCGTTCCATGTTCGCTTCGACCCGGCATTCGCGCGAGGGCCAGGAGTCGCGGTCGATGTAGGGAGCGAAGGCCGAGACCTGGAAGTAGTCCTCGACGTCGCAGGTCATCGCGTTACGGATGCGCTCGCCCGGGGCCGGGGCGGGGCGGGCTACGGGTTCGTAGGGTTTCATTCCTGATTGTCCATGTGCTGGGCCGCGGCGCCCTGGGGCGTGGCGACGATTTTCTTCAGGATCGACAGTACCGAGACGATCGACTTTTCGAGGCGCATCATGCGTTCGTCGAGCACTTCCACGCTGGCGGCGCGGCGCTCGCCCATGCGGGTATCCACCGTGCGCAGCTCCCCTTGCGGCAGGGCGCCGGCCTCCGGCGTGCCCATGACCTCGGGGAGCTGGTATTCCTCGGCGATGTCGCGCACCACCGTGTTGACGTCTTCTTCGCCGAAGGCGTGCATCTCTTCCAGGTAGCCCATCAGGAGCACCCGGTCCATCAGGGTATTGGTCTTGCGCGGGATGCCGCCGCTGTAGGCGTAGATCGCCGCATGCGCGCCGTCGTCGAAAGCGGGGTCGCCCTGCCAGCCAACCGTGGCCAGGCGGTGCTCGACGTAGGCGCGGGTCTCCTGCGCGTCCATCGGTCCCAGGTGGTAGCTGGCGATCACGCGCTGGCGCAGCTGCTGCATGCCGGGGCTGTGCAAGGTGGCGCGAAATTCTGGCTGGCCGAGCAGGAAAGTCTGCAGCAGCGAGCGGTCGTCGGTCTGGAAGTTCGACAGCATGCGTAGTTCCTCGACCGTGCGCGCGTTCAGGTTCTGCGCTTCGTCGATCACCAGCAGGGCGCGTTTGCCCTGGCGGTCGACGCCGCGCAGGAACTGTTCCAGGCGGTTCAGCAGCTCGGCCTTGCTGGCGCCCTCGTAGGGCAGGCCGAAGCTCGACACCACCATGCGCAGGGTGTCTTCCGGATCGAGGCTGGTGTTGACGATGTGGGCGGCGACGATCTGGTCGGTCGGAATCTTGTTGAGCAGGTTGCGCACCAGGGTGGTCTTGCCGGCGCCGACTTCACCGGTGATGACGATGAAGCCCTCGCCTTGCGACAGGCCGTACTCGAGGTAGGCCATGGCGCGCTTGTGGCCCTTGCTGCCGAAGAAGAAGTGGGGGTCCGGGCGCAGCTGGAAAGGCTTGGCGGACAGCCCGTAATAAGTCTCGTACATCGCTTGCGACTCCTTAAAGCTGGGCGGACAGGCTGGCGGAAATGGAATGCTCTTGATACGGGCCGCTGGTCCGGCCGGAGAAACCGATCGCGCCGGTGCGACGCTGCAGGTCGACCGTGGCACGCACGTTACGGCCGAGCTGGTGCTGCAGGCCGATGCGGACATTGCGCCGCGTATCCTCGATATCGGTCGTCAGCGACAGGCTGCGCGACCAGCCGAAAGCGGCTACCGCGTTGGTGCGCGGGTTGAGGCGGTAATCGAAAGTGGCACTCGCGCCTTTCTGGCGCACGTTGTCGTTGCGCGAGCTGAGCTGGCTGCCCAGCAG
This sequence comes from Massilia sp., assembly GCF_046293535.1. Classification (NCBI taxonomy): domain Bacteria; kingdom Pseudomonadati; phylum Pseudomonadota; class Betaproteobacteria; order Burkholderiales; family Oxalobacteraceae; genus Massilia; species Massilia sp. The sequence continues at coordinate 40,364 of NZ_JBKBOV010000007.1, forward strand.
GGCGCTGTCGTTCTCCTGGCTCGACAGGGCGACGCGTTCGCTGCGCGACACGGACAGGATGCCGGTGGTGCGTGCCAGCTTGAACGCCATCGATCCCTGCAGGCTGCGCTGGTGGAAATAACGGTTGCTCAGGAAGTTGATGTCGTTCGCCAGGCTGGGCGGCAGGCCAGTGTTCTGGATATAGGCCGCAATGGCCTCGCGCCGCGCCGCCGGGTCCGGGATCGCCGTGGCGAACAACCGGTCCAGCAGCGCTCCCGTGTCGACCGCGGAGGGCAGCAGGAATTCTTCGCGCGAGGTGGTGATGCCGTCGTCGTAGGCGATGTTCCAGGAAGTGCGCCGGCTCCGGTGCACCAGCGAGAATGCACCGGTCTGGCCGTAGAAATGGCGGCCGAGGGATGCGCTCAGCTTGGTGCGCGACGAAGGGGTCCAGTCGACACCGTAGGACCAGTTGCGGCCCTCGCTGTTGCCGCCGCCCAGGGCCGGGAAACGATAGCGGTCGTAGCCCACCGTGGCGGTCAGGCCCACGCGTGGCGTGAGGGCGTAGCGCAGGTTGGCGTTTGCGACCTGGCTGGCGGTCTCGCCGTTGAGCGAATCATCCAGTTCCTGGCGCACGTAGCTCAGGCCCCAGCCGAATACGTCGAATGCGGCGCCGCTCGCCAGGTTGGCGGCGATGCTGTCGCCGGTGGTCGTGGCGAAACCGCGGTAGTCGGCGCCCTCGACCCGGTCACGGGTATAGCGCAGCGACAGCGCGGCCTGCTGCCCATAGCGCTGCTCGAGATGGGGGCTGATGCGCCATGTCTTGACCTTGGCCTGGTTGGACGCGAGCCAGGGAGCATCCTCGACCCGCGGGCCGAAAGCGGAAATGTTGTTCGGCCTGGCCGAGGCGCTGGCGTCGACGTACAGCAGGTCCTGCGCCAGCGTCGCGCGTCCGGACAGGTCGTACTCGAAGCTGTGGTCGAGCGTGTCGCGCAGGTCATCGTCGCGGTAGTCGAAGTGGCGCCATTGCGCCTTGCCGTTCAGGATCAGGCGTTTGCCGGTCTTGGCGAAGCTCAGCGAGGGAGTGATCTGGCTGATGAACTGCGACTGCTTTTCCTGGTTGCTCTGCTGCCTGAAATTGTCGGTGTAGCGCTCGGTCACCGTCAGCGCCGGCACCACGCGCCAGTCGGCGCGGCATTCGGAAGCGAGCAGCATCGCTGCGATCGCGAGCGGTGCCAGGCGCGGCATGCGTGCCACGCCGGCATGGAGCTCACCCATAGTGGTAATCATACGTTTCTTCGATGCCGGGGATATCCCTGGTCTTGTTATAGATGAGGTTGACGTTAGGGCAGCCCTCGAGCTGGCGCAGCGCCTCGCCGACCGCATGCTGGGTAGTCTTCTGGGCTTCCACCACCACCACGATCTGGCCCATGTGGCTGGCCAGGGCGCGCGCTTCGCTGGTGAGCAGCAGGGGCGGCGAGTCGAAGATCACGACCCGGTCCGGATAGCGGTTGGCGATCTCCTGCACGAGGTTGGCCATGGTCGAGCTGGCGAGCAGCTCGGTGGCGCGCGGGGTGCTGGTGCCGGCGGCCAGGATGCTCAGGGTGTCGACGTTGGTGCGCAGCAGGACGTCGGAGACGTCGAGCTTGTCGTCCACCAGCAGGTCCATCAGGCCGCGCTGGGCCGGCAGGCCGAGCGTGCTCAGCACCGAGGGGCGCGCCACGTCGGCGTCCACGAGCAGCACGGTGTGGTCGAGTTCCATGGCGATGCTCATCGCCAGGTTGATGGCGCAATAGGTCTTGCCTTCGCCCGGCAGGGAACTGGTCATCATGATCAGGTTGGCCGGATTCTCGCCCGGGTTGGATTCGCCGAAGGCGCGCTTGAGCAGCGGGCGCTTGATGATGCGGAAATCTTCCACCAGCGAAGTGCGGCCGCCGGCGGCGGTGACCATGCCGCTGGCGCGCATCTTGGCCAGGTCGAGCTCCACCTTGCGGGTCTGGCGCCGTGGCGCGGTTTCCGCTTCGACGACCGGAGCGGCAGCAGCGGCGGCCGACGCCGCGCCGGCGGGAGGCGGGGGCGGCAGCACCGGCGCACCGGCGGCGACGGGTTCGAGGACTTCGAGGTCGGCCGTTTCCACGGCATGCGATACAGCCAGTTGCGCCGGCATCGGCGCCTGGACCGGCGCGGCCTGGCCGCGTTCCTGGTCGATGCGGCGCGCCGCTTTTTCGATAATGCTCACGTCTGCTCCTTGATCGGTTACGCGCCCGGGCGGACCAGGATGGCGGTCACGCCGGCGCCGTAGATGGCCAGCAGCAGCGCCACGGCGGCGCCCAGCGCAACCAGGCGGCGCTTGCGGCGGACGGTCTGTTGTTCGGTCCAGTTCATGCTGATCGAGCCGAGGATCGGCAGGCCGGTCACCTCGCGCAGGTTGCTCTGGCTCAGGAAGGTCGGACGCAGCTGGCTCATCAGGAAGGCCGAGGCCAGGCCGGCGACCAGCGCGCCGACGAACACCAGCGAGAACAAGCGCAGGCGGGGCGGGCCGGACGGCAGCAACGGCGCGGTCGGCGGGTCGATCACCCGGAAGGTCAGCATGTCGGTGGCGGAAGACAGGTCGCCCGACAGCTTGGCCGACTCGCGGCGTTGGACCAGTTGCTGGTAGTTCTCGCGGTTGACTGTGTAGTCGCGGTTGAGCTGGGCCAGCTGGGCCTCGACCTCGGGCGCCTGGCTGCTCTGGGCGCGCAGGCGCGCCACGCGTGCCGTGTATTCGCCGACGCGTGCCTGCAGCGAGGCCACGCGCGCTTCGGCTTCCGACAGCGCCACGTTCATCTGCTGCAGCATCGGGCTGTAGCCGGCGCCCGGATCGGCGCTCGGCTTGCGGTTCTTGGCCAGGTCCTTCTTGCGTGCGATCAACTGCTCGAGCAGGCGGGCGTTGGCGATGATGTCCGGGTGCGCTTCGGTGTACTGGGTGCGCAGGCCGTCCAGGGTCTTGGTGACGTCGGCGATGCGCGCTTCGAGTTCCGGATCGGTGACCGGCAGCGGCGCGGTCTCGCCCGGGGCCGCTTCGCCGGCGATGCGGCGGCGGATCGCGTTGCGCGCCTGCTCGGCTTCGGCCAGTTCAAGGCGCGCCGTGTTCAGCGCTTCGCTGGCGGCCAGCATGCGCGAACCGAAGTCGCCGCCTTCCGAAGGCAGCATGCCCAGGTTGCGAATCTTGAATTCCTTCAGGCTGTTCTCGGCCGCCGCCAGTTTTTCCTCGTAGTTGCGGATCTGGTCGTCGATGAACTGGACCGCCTTCTCGGAATCCTGCTTCTTGCCGCCGAAGCTGCCTTCGACGAAGATGGTCAGCAGCGCCTGCACCACGTCCTTGCCCAGTTTCGCGTCGGGGGCGGTGTAGCTGATGGTATAGATGTCGTCGCGCTCGGTGCCGCCGATCTTGATCTTCTCCATCAGTTCCTCGACCATCGCGTCGTGTTCCTTGGCGTTCTTGGCCTTGACGTCGAGGTCGACATCGCGCATGACCTTTTCCACGTTCGGACGGCTGATCAGGGTGCGGCGCATGTACAGCACCTGCTGGTCGAGGTTCGGCAGCGTGGTCATGCCCGACAGCAGGGGCTTGAGGATGCTTTGGGTATCGACGTAGACGCGCGCCGAGACTTCGTACTGGTTGGGCAGTTTCAGGACCACCACCCAGCCTGCGATGGCCACGGCCCAGGTAATGAAGACCGCGTGCCAGCGGTACTTCCCGATTGCTTTAAGGAAGTTAAGGATTGCGGCTGTGATATCTGCCATGTCGTGGATTCTCGCCTAAGAGATTGCCTTTGATTTGGCAAGCTCATCAATCAATAAAAGTGTCAAATAGTCTGCATGATCGCTTGTTGACTGAGCAATTGCAATTGCGGGTCGGAAAAATAGGCGGCGGACACGACAAAAATGATGGTCCATGCAACACAAATTCCGAACCGCAACAAACATTTGACGGCTTTTCCATGAATTTGGCGCTAAAAAGTTACGTAATAGTAACATTTTGCCGTGGAAATGCTGTCGGCTGGTTCACTTCATTGCCACACCATCCCTCGGCTCGCGTACACTCATGGCCGTTTCTTTAATGAAAATTGCCCTGTGTCAAATACGTATTTTAATGTCGGAAAGACAAAAATGCCCACACGATTGATTCTTGTTCGAAACCTTATTGGAGGGGTCCAAACGGCCCGGAGGACGGCGTTGAAACTGGTCCAGCGCACCCTCGTCCTGGCCGCCGCCACGGCTGTTGTGGGACTGCCGGCCAAGGCCCAGAACCTGCCTCGTACGGTGGCGCAGATCAAGCCTTCGGTGGTCGGGGTCGGCACGCTGCTCAAAACCCGCCAGCCTGCCGTCGTGTTCGTCGGCACCGGTTTCGTCGTCGGCGATGGCTTGAGCATCATTACCAATGCTCACGTCATCCCGAAGCAGCTGGACGAGGCGCGCAAGGAAGAGCTCGGAATCGTGATCGGCGGCGAGGGCGCGTCCGCCAGCTTCCGTCCGGCCCGCCTGGTGGCGCTGGACGCGGAACACGACCTGGCCCACCTGCGCCTGTCCGGCGCGCCGTTGGCCCCGTTGGCGCTGGCCGGCGACGACAGCGTGGCCGAAGGGCAGGAACTGGCGTTCACCGGCTACCCGCTAGGCATGCGCCTGGGTCTGCATGCGGCGACCCATCGCGCGCTGCTGGCTGCAATCACGCCGGTGGTGCGGCCCTCGCTGAATTCGCGCCAGCTCGATGCGCGCGCGATCGCCCAGCTGCAGCGCTCGCCCTTCCGGATCTTCCAGCTCGACGGCACCGCCTACCCCGGCAATAGCGGCAGCCCGCTGTTCCGGCCCGACGACGGCAGCGTGGTCGGGGTGATCAACATGGTGTTCCTGAAGGGCTTGAGGGAAAGCGCAGTGTCCGACCCGAGCGGCATCACCTACGCGATCCCGGTGCGCCACGTGCGCGAACTGTTGCAGCGACCGCACTAGGACCGGTCGGGAAGCGGCAGGCGCGCCACAAGTATTTCAATTGTGCAGGTGTTGCCGAAGTGCTATGGTATAGAATTATGCTCAACAATATTGCATGCATGTCGCAACCGACCGGCGCCATGCCAACCCGAGGATTTTGACGTGAGCACGAACATGACCCCCAAGATCAAGCGCGCGGCCCAGGCTGTCGCGATCAGCTGCCTGTTCATCCTGGGCGGCTGCGCCAGCACCCTGCCGGCGCTGCCTGCGACCGAAGCGGTGAACCCGGAATACCTGATCGGTCCGGGCGATGCGATCAATATCATCGTCTGGCGCAATCCGGAAGTGTCGATGTCGGTGCCGGTGCGCCCGGACGGCAAGATCACCACGCCGCTGGTGGAAGACCTGCCGGCCGCCGGCAAGACCTCGACCCAACTGGCACGCGACATCGAAGCCGCGCTCGCCAAGTTCATCCAGCAGCCGGTCGTCACCGTGGTGGTCACCAACTTCGTCGGCGGCTATGGCGAACAGATCCGCGTGATCGGCCAGGCGGCGCGTCCGCAAGCCCTGCCGTATCGCAAGGACATGTCGCTGATGGACGTCCTGATCGCTGTCGGCGGCGTGACCGAATTCGCAGCCGGCAACCGCGCCAGCGTCATCCGTACCGTGGACGGCAAGCAGCAGAAATACGGGGTGCGCCTCGACGACCTGATCAAGGACGGCGACATCTCGGCCAATATGACGATGCGTCCGGGCGACGTGTTGGTCATCCCGGAAAGCTTCTTCTGATCCTGTCGAAAAATCTGACACAGCGCTCGGAAATCTCGCTAGACTGGATGCGTAAAGGATGAGCAGTCCGCGCTATGCGCTTGTTTTACAGCGAGTTTCAGCGCAAATAATGCAGCACGGCATGTTTCTTGCTTGACCGAAATGAGCCGTTGGGGCAAACCATCAATGTGAGGATAGACACCGTGTCCACCGAAGACCAAGCAGGGCGCGCCGAGCAGGCCGTGCCCATGACCCCGCAAGGCGCGGCGCGTCGTCGCCTGGCCAAGGCCGGGCTCGGTGCGGCCGGCGTGCTGTGGACCACCCAGGCCAGCGCTACCCGGATGTGTGTTTCGGCATCGGCCGCACTCTCCGGCGACCTGGCCAGCAGGAATCCAAGCGCCGTGAGTTGCCAGGGCAGGTCGCCAGGCTACTGGAAGAACCATGGCGGTTGGCCGGTTTCCAGCGACACCTTGTTCGGCAGCGTTTTCAGCTGCTCCGAGTGGAATGGGGGTACCTATGGCTCGGCAAGCTTGCTGGAGCTGGTGAGGGGCTGCAAGTTCGACAAGCACAATTTTGGCAAGCACCTGGTGGCGACCTACCTGAACGTGAAGCAGGGTTGGATTAGCTATCTCTCTGAGCGTACCCTGCAGCAAATGTGGGCTGAGCTTCAGAGCACCGGCCATTACCAGCCAGCAAAAGGCGTCTTTTGGGATGTCGAAACGACCAAGAAATATCTCGAGTCGACTCAGGGTTGATGTTGCAGTCTGATGTTGTAGGCCAGGCATGGCGCTTGATGCGCGGGCAGGCGCTCGCTTACCGCCGCTGGGACGACGAGACCGTGCTGTACAACGACCTGTCCGGCGCTACCCACCTACTGGGGCAGGCAGCGCTGTGCGTGCTCGAGGCCCTGCGCCATGGCCCCACTGCCACTACCGCGCTAGCGTCCAGGTTGTGTGCCGAATTTGACATCGACGGCGAGGTCCTTGAAGACGAACTGAAGACCCTGCTAGGCGAACTCGCGCACCTCAGCCTGATCGAGCCCTGCCCATGCTGAGCTTGGCCAGCCTCGGCCGCGTGGAGATGCTGCGCCGCCTTGCCCTGTCCGGGCCCGGCCTGGTGCTGCGCACCGGACCCTTCCGCAGCCGCATCCGTACCGACATTGCGCACCTGGCCGATGCGATCGCGCTGCTGTACGCCGACCATCCGGTCGAGGGCGAGGACGGCTTCGCCGATTTCCAGCTCAGCTTCCGCCGCTCGGGCGGCCTGCGCCGCTGGTACCGTCCGCAGGTGCGCTTCGACGCGGACGGCCGGGTGCCTTTCCGGCCGCTGCCGCTGGACCAGGCCTTCCCGATGTTCGAATGGGTGATGAACTGGTGTGTCTCGCACCACGCGCACGGCTACTTGATCATCCATGCCGCCGTGCTCCAGCGCGGCAACGCGGGCGTGATCCTGCCGGCGCCGCCGGGTTCCGGCAAGAGCACCCTGTGCGCGGCCCTGGCCAGCCGCGGCTGGCGCCTGCTGTCGGACGAGCTGACCCTGGTCAGGCCACAGGACCTGGCGCTGCAGCCGCTGGCACGCCCGGTCAGCCTCAAGAATGCGTCGATCGGCGTGCTGCGCAGCTATGCCCCGGACGCCCTGTTCGGCCCCGAGGTCCATGGCACTACCAAGGGCACCATCGCCCACATGGGGGCGCCGCGCGCCAGCATCGCCGCCGCCGCCGAACCGGCGCGTGCGACCCATGTCGTGTTCCCGAGGTACGAAGCCGGTGCGCCGGCCAGCCTGGCGCCCTTGCCGAAAGCGCGCCTGTTCACCGGCCTGGTCGACAACGCCTTCAATTATGCGGTGCTGGGGGCGCAGGGATTCGACGTCCTCGGCCGCCTGGTCGAGGGCTGCAGCGGCTACACGTTCAGCTATGGCCGCCTCGACGATGCCATGGCCGTGTTCGACGGTTTCGCGGACGGTCCGGCGTGAAGGGGCTGCCGCTGCTGGTCGAGGTCCTGCGCGATCCGGCGCGGGTCGGCGGGCTCGGCCTGGCCGAGTGGGATCTGCTGCTGCGCCAGGCGGCGAATGCCGGCCTGGCCGCCTCCCTGGGAGCCAGCCTTGCCGACGCAGGCCTGTTGGCGTCGGTGCCGCCGGCCGCGCGCCGGCACCTCGAGTGGGCCGAGGTGACGCTGCAGGCGCACCGGCGCACCGTGCGCTTCGAGGTGGACCAGATCCGGCGCGCCCTGGCCGGCCTCGGCCTGCCGCTCATCCTGCTGAAGGGGGCGGCCTATGTGCTGGCCGGACTGCCGCCGGCGCAAGGCCGTATTTTTTCCGACGTCGACATCCTGGTGCCGAAGGAGCGCATCGGCGAAGTCGAGGCGGCGCTGATGCTGCACGGCTGGGCCACCGTCAAGCAAGACCCTTACGACCAGCGCTACTACCGCGAATGGATGCACGAACTGCCGCCGATGGAGCACGTCCAGCGCGGCAGCGCCCTCGACGTGCACCACGCCATCCTGCCCGAAACCGCCCGTGCGCGCCCGGATCCGGCCCTGCTGCGCGCGGCGGCGCAACCGGTTCCCGGCAGCGACGAACTGTGGATACTGGGGCCGCACGACCTGGTGCTGCACAGTGCGGTGCACCTGTTTTCCGAGAGCGAAACGGAACACGGCCTGCGCGACCTGCTCGACCTGCACCGGCTGCTGCTGCACTTTGGCACGGCGCCCTGCTTCTGGGAGGGATTGGCGGCGCGTGCCGTCCAGCTGCAACTGGCGCGGCCGCTGTTCTATGCGCTGCGCTATTGCAGCCGGCTGCTGGCGACCCCGGTGCCGGCGGCGACCCTGGCCGCGGCCGAGGCTGCCGGCCGGCCTTCCACACTCCTGCTGGCCCTGATGGACAGTATCTTCCTGCGCATGCTGGTGCCACAGCATCCAAGCTGTGCCGACGGCTTGAGCCCGCTGGCACGGGGTGCACTCTACCTGCGCGGCAATTGGCTGCGCATGCCGCCGCTGATGCTGGCACGTCACTTGTTTCACAAGGCATTCATCTCACCCCGGACTTCCACTGGCGAGCAAGTTTGACAACAAGTGTGGTTTCAATTGCATGAAATTAATGAAATGTGTTGAAATCGGTCTAACTCATCCTTGCTCGAGGAAAGCATGCAGGCAGCGTCCATTCCCCTGATCCGTTTGCAAGCCTTGCAGCAAGCATTGGCATGCAGCCCGGAGCAGGACAGCCTCCAGGACCAGGTCGCGCTCGCGGCCGGCCAGATCGGCGCGGCAAGCTGTTCGCTCATGCTGCTGGGGAGCAAGGGGGAAGGCGAGTCGCGCATGAGCATCCATGCCCACCATGGCCCCTTGCCCAATGCCGCACTGCAGGCCGCCATCCGGCGTGGCGAAGGCATTTCTGGCCGGGTATTGGAAAGCGGGAGCGCACTGCTGGTCGCGGACATCCGGGCGTCGGAATTCGCCTCGTTTGCATGGCGCGGGACGGCACTGGGATGCAGCTTCGTCTGCGCGCCGGTCCATGTGGAGGGACGCATCGTCGGGGTCATCAATGCCGCCAACGGCAAGGACAGTCCTCCCTTCGACGAAGCGGCATTGTGCCTGCTCCAGTTGATTGCCTCGTTCCTGGGCAGGTATCTGGAAATACATCACTTGCGCCGCCTGCTCGGTTCACGCTTCGCCCAGTTGGCGCTGCTGCAGGAAAGCGCCGAGGAGCAGCCCGGTATGGACAGGCTGGCTTACCATCACCCTGAACAGGTCGCCAAGATCCTGGCACGTTCGTTTTTCCGTGAAATGCATCGTGCCGGCTTCGGTTCGCCCCAGATCCTGGCGGCGGCTTCCGAACTCATCGGCCAGCTCCATCGCGACATTCAACGGGACCATTGAGCTACGCAAAACCTGTCTGCGTGTCGGTGATCTCCAACAATATCGATCCAGGTGCACATCTCCACCATGCAAAGGGGTGGAGCAGGGGCATGCTGTTCGATATGATGAAGATAAAATTCTGTAGAACAATTTGTTGCTAATTTAGAATTTCGGGTGCTATGATATGAGGCAGTCCCGGCTGCGGCACGCGTCAATTCCGCCAGGAGAGTACACATGTTCGACACCGTCACGACAGAATCGGTCAGCCTTGGCAGCATTGCTGACAACGGGGAAGATGCATACTCATCAAGCATCGTCGATGTCACCATCAACGAAAGCGTATTCGGCATCCGCGCCGCCGACGTCGACGAACAGCGCAGTTCCGCCAGTATGCTCATCAGCAAGATGTACGCATGGCGCGGCTACGGCGGCAACCACCAGATCGGCAATGACCCGAACCGGATCACCCTGACCGCATCGAACAAGGATGGCGGCGTCATCGGCACACTCAGCCTCAACCTCGATTCCGAGGTAGGTCTGCTAGCCGACCAGGTGTTCCGGGACCATATCGATCCCTACCGTGCCCAAGGCAAGGTGTGCGAGCTCATCAAGCTGGCCTTCGACCCGTCGGTCAAGTCCAAGGCCGTGCTGGCCTCGCTGTTTCATGTGGCCTTTATCTATGCCAGGGACTTGCACAAGTGCAGCGATATTTTTATTGAAGTCAATCCGCGCCATCGTCGCTTCTATGAAGTGATGCTCGACTTCCAGGTAGAGTGCGCATCGCGGCCGAATCCACGCGTCGACGCGCCGGCCGTCTTGTTGCGGGGGCATATCGCCCGCGGTACCCAGCGCATTGCCGAGGTGGCGGGAAAGGGAGACCACGCGGTCGGCGATCGTTCCCTGTTTCCCTATTTCTTTTCCTTGCGCGAAGAGGCCGGCATTATTGCGCGCTTGAAACGCATTGGCTGATACCTCTTCTGCCCGGGGTAGTTGAACAAAATCCTGCGTGCCAGACATCTGCAGCTTGCTCCCAGCTGCAGAAGTCCCTATATTCACTTTCTTCTCTTCACCATCTCACAGCAAGGAACGCCCATGACGATCGGTAAAACCCGGGATGAAATCGCCGAAGCCTATTCATCCGAGCCCTGGTGGTACGACATCCGCGGATTCTTCATCCTCACGTTTGCTTACAACAGCACGATCGGCACCCAGATGCGCTTCTTCGGCCCGAATTTCGGACCCGATCACCTGGAAGTCGCCTGCGGCACGGGCACGCTGCTGGAAATGATTCTCAACTGGCGCCGCCGCCGCAAGCTGCCAAAGGTAAACGTGGTCGGCATCGACTATGCGCCTTCGATGCTGGCTGGCGCCAAGAAGCGTTTCGCCAAGGATTCCCAGGTGAAGGTCCAGCATGCCGACGCGGCCGACCTGCCTTTCCCGAGCGACCATTTTGATACGGCCAACATCGCCAATTCGATCCATTGCTTCCCGACCGTCGATGGGGCCTTGCGCGACATCCTGCGCGTGCTGAAGCCGGGCGGGACCCTGGCGGCCAATGTGCTGCTGTATCCGAGCGGCTTTGCACCTCTGCGCTGGGCCGCCCAGAAGATCAATGACTGGGGCATCAAGAAGGGCATCCTCTACAGTCCGTTCCGCGAAGAGGACATTCGCCAGAAGATCCTGGATGCCGGTTACGAGATCGCATCGGAATTCAAATCCGGGAACACCTGGAATGTGGTGGCACGCAAGCCGGCCTGAAGTGCTCAAAAACTGTCGGTTTTTTTTACAGATCTCTGCAGCAGAAGTTAATGTTCTTTGTAAGTCATTGAAAACAAAGAAAAATTAATTCTGGCACGGTCTTTGCTAAATACCTGGTGTAAGTTCAGACCCACTTAGGAGATCAAAATGAAGGCAATGTTGTCGAAAAAGATGATTGCAGTTGCGATTGCAGCAATGTCCCTGTCCGCAACTGCTGCGGCCCAATCCACTCCAGCCCCAGTCGATCAGCCTTTCCCGGATTTCAAGGTCACCCGTCCGGGTACTAACCTGACTTTTACCGCCGACAAGATCCTCGGCCAGTACACCGAGCGTGCAACTTTCAATGCGGACGGCACCTTCGACGTCACGCTGCTGTGGACTGCCAGCCAGTTCGTTCGCAATGATGGTAATGACCCTGTGGCGAACAGCGCTACCGGCCTGACCAACGCCTACGGCCTGTACGCAACCTACCGCGCGTCCGGCACTTTCATGCCGACCGGCAACGGCCAGACCCGTTTCGTCTTCACTCCAGGCACCGGCAGCTTCAACCTGTTCCTGGACGCTAACAACGATACGCTGGCCGATCCGCTCGATCCGGACGCCGCCGTGCGCTACACCACGCCGGGCACCGGCACCGGGTCCTTCGGTTTCGATTCCGCCTATACCGGTGACGACATCGAACTGGCATTCGGCGTGGCCGTGGCTGGTGAAGGCAACCTGAACCCGGCCCTGAGCACCTGCGGCAACAGCAACCCGGGCGCCATCAACTGCGGTAGCTTCGGTTCGACCACCAGCTTCACCCTGACCGATGCTGGCAAGGGTTTCTTCGTCGACCCGCGTCCGTTCTACAACCTGTCCTTCCAGGCAGGTCAGCTGAACAATTTCGCACCGGTCGGTGACGTGCTGATCAACGGTTCGCTGGACGTCGTCTTCGGCGTGCCGGAACCGACCTCGCTGGGCCTGCTGGGCCTGGGTCTGCTGGGTCTGGGCGCAGCCGCCAACCGCCGCAAGAAAGCAAAATAATCCGTGTGAAGAACCCGGCGTGCCGGGTTCAAAAACATTGCCTAAAAAAATGCCGTTCAGTTCATACTGAACGGCATTTTTTTAGGCTTCCGGAGAAGCCTGCTTACTCGGCTGACGCTGTCCTCATTTTCCCGAACTGACGCTTGCCGATCGCGATCGCCAGTTTCTGAATCGGATGGCGATTGCCGCCCGGACGCCAAGTCTGTTTGAGCTTGTTGCGATAGGCATCGAACTGCATGCCATGCGGCGCTGCCAGCACCTTGCCGCGGCCAAGCAGGATCTTCAGCGCTTCGGTGCCAACGATGCCGGCGCACAGCTGGCAGGCCATGAAGGTCGAGGGGCCGCGCTGCTCGTAGAAACTCACCGCCTCCGGCATCACGAGGTAGGGCCGGTGCAACCCGGCCGGCGCCAGGCCGATGGCGAAACGGATCGCCTTGTCGATGTCCGGCAAGTCACCCCACTGGAAATACTCTTCGAAGGTCATCTGGCCCGGCATGAAGTTCAGCAGGGCGGCGCCCATGCCCAGTGGCGCCGCCGTGGTGGCCGGCACGCCCAGTTGCGCGCACCTGGCAAAAGTCTGGCGGCGCGCATCGAAGGCGAAGAAATCGAGGCCGTCGACATACAGGTCGGCATCGCCCAGGAAATCGTCGAGATTGGCGGCGTCGACGCCGTTCGAAAATACCCGGATGTCGACTTCGGGATTGATGTCGCGCGCCATGCGCTCCAGGACTTCGGCTTTCGGCTCGCCCAGGGTGGACATCATGGCGCCCACCTGGCGGTTGAAATTCGGGATGTCGAAGCGATCGAAATCGGCGATGTTGAATTTCGAAATACCGAGACGCGTCAATGTCAGCAGGTGGACGCCCCCGACGCCGCCGATACCGGCGATCGCCACGCGCTTGTTGCGCAGTCGTTGTTGTTCTTCGGGGGTGAGCCAGCCAATATTGCGCGCAAAAGCCTGCTCGTAGCGAAACGGATTTTTCATCGTGGAACGGAATAGTTGACGGAAAGCGCCGCGGCCGCGCATGCGCGCGGCCGGCCTTGTCGATACAGGTACCGCTATATTGCGTTATGAAGAAATATGGTGCTCATCCATACGCAACAGGCGGTTGATAATACCGCGTTCCTCGCGGGGGGAAAAGAAATACGGATAGAGCGAGCGCTCCGCATTGCCTGCAGGCGTATCGAAGGTTCCGCCCAAGCGTTCGACCTGTTCGGTCACGTAATCGAGGCTCAGGTGCATCAGGTAAGCCGGGGCATTCACGCGCGGATTGATTTTCAATTCCCCCTGCTGGCGGAAACCGAGCATCCGCTCGTAAAAGCGGCGGTGGCGCGGATTGATTTCGATGACGACGTCGGTGCAGTCGTACAGGTCGCGCGCGTAGATGAGCGCCAAATGAAATACGTTAGCCAGGGGAACTCTGGAGCGCTCCGAGAGGTCAAACGCTAGCTTGGTGCATTCACACAGCCGTGCGCCACGCGCGCGGTGCTCATCAAGAATGTCCTTGAATAATTCATCCGCCATCAGGCCGAGATCCGAATCGATGCCAATGGTCACCGTGCCGACGACTTCCCCCTTGTCGGTGGCGGTCAGGGTCACGCGATTATGCTCATCGAGGACATGGCGCGAACCGGTATACCCGCGACGGGCATACATGCGTTTCACGAGCATGCTGGCCGAATTACGGCCCTCAGCAGTATCCGGTAGACGAATTCCGTACGAATCGTCGTTCACGATAAAACATCCTCGAAAGTAGAGGCTGCCATAGTATCGCGACTGACATATATCGCGCGTTCGCTAGGCGAGCAGCCAATGATACCTGGGCCGATTGAGGAACAGGACAGCGCCATCCCATGCCGAACATGCGGCATGCGATGGTTCAGGAAAGCCCGAGATTGTTGGCATGCCACGTCCTTGCATCGAGGCGTGGCTTATATGCGATCTGCCCCGTTTCCGTTCACCGGGGTGGTTCCGCAACGTTGTTGGCGCAGCGGAACCGGAACCGCGTTTGATATTAATATATTATCAAATTTATAGGGTCTTGAGCAATGCGCGCGCGGCATCAATTTCACTGAAAGGCGTATTCTGGGCGAGTGCCTTGTCGATTTCCTTACGCGCTCCCTGCTTGTCGCCGGATTTATGCAGGGCGACGCCCAGGTGATAACGGATTTCCGGCGCATTCGGCGCTTTCTCGACAGCCTGCTTCAGCAGCGGCAGCGCGCGCGCGGTGTCTCCCTTTTCCACCAGCAGCCAGCCCAGGGTATCCATCACGCCCGGATGGTTGCTCGCCAGTTTGTAGGCTTGCTCCGCCGTTGCCAGCGCGCGTGGATCTTTTTCCTGCTGATAGGCCCACGCCAGGTTGTTCAGCACTTGCGCATTGTTCGGCGCCGCCTTGAGGGCGCGCTCGAGCACCGGGATCGCCTGCTTGTATTCCTTGTTGCCCAGGCTGATTTCGGCCACCATCAGGCCGACACGCACGTCGTTCGGGTGCTGGTTCAGCCACTGCATGCCGCGCGCACTGGCTTCCTTGCCCTTGCCGGCCAGATTCATCGCCTGCATCGTCTTCAGCAGCAGGTCAGGCGAGCTGGACAGCGACTGGGCCTTTTCGAAGGCCGCCACCGCCTGCGCCGGTTTCTTTTGCGCCAGCATCACGTCGCCCTCGAGCATGTAGCCGGCCGGCGACTTGGGATCGCGTTGCTGCAGGTCGCGCGTGACCTGCAATGCCTCGTCCGGACGGCCTGCGCGCAGCGCCATATCGATCTGGGCCAGGCGGGCCGGAACGAAGTTCGGTTCCAGCTCGACCGCGCGCTTGAGGTGGGCGGCGGCCGAGGCCTCGTTCTTCATGGCCGAGTACACGCCGGCCAGGCGCAGCTGCGCCACCGCCGCCTTCGGCATGACGTTCACCAGCTTGCCATAGGTTTCCAGGGCGCCTGCCGTGTCCTTGGTCGCCATTTGTGACTGGCCCAGCATTTCAAGCAGGCCGCCATGCGTCGGGTTGGCAGGCTGCAGCTTGCGTGCCAGGGCCAGGGCCTTCGGCGCCTGGTTGGTACGGAGGTAATGCATGCCCAGGTTGATAGCCGGCGCCACCGCGTCCGGATTGGCGTTGCTGGCTTTCTCAAGCCAGCTCGTGACCTCGTCCGGACGGTTCTGCACCAGGGCCAGTTCGGCCAGCGCCGTCATGGCGTCTACATTGTTCTTGTCTTTTTCCAGTACTTTCAGGAAGCGGCCCTTGGCCGCATCCGGCTGTTTCGCCTGAATGTCCAGCCGCGCCAGGTTGGCGACGGCGGGCAGGAAGGTCGGCTGCAGTGCCACTGCCTTGTCCCAGGCGGCGCGTGCGTTGGCGCTGTCCCCCTTGGCCTGGTAGACCTGGCCTTTCAAGTTCTGCACCTGCGGGCTGTCCGGCTGCTGCTTCTCGAGGGACGCAAGCGTCTGCAGGGCCTTGTCGAACTGCTTCAGGCCCATGTGCGTCTGGATCAGGGCGACACTGGCCTCGGCCGATTTGGGGTCGAGCGTGGCAGCCAGTTCAAGTTCCTGCAGGCCGCGCGTCTGGTCGCCCTGGGCCAGTTTCGAGATACCCAGCGAGGTGCGCACACCGGCTGCCTTGGGCGCCAGTTCGGCCGCCTTTTCCAGGTAACCGCTGGCCTTGCTGAAATCACGCACCTGCATGTAGGACTGGCCGGCCAGAGCCAGCAGTTGCGCATCCTGGGTCCCGTCTTTCAGCGCCGGCGCCAGCGTTGCGGCTGCATCGGCCGGCTGGCTGCTCTTGAGCAGGGTCTGGGCCAGCAGCTTGCGCGCATAGAGATTCTCTGGATTGCTCTCGAGATACTTGCGCAGGTGCTGTTCGGCTTGTTGCACTGCGCCGAGGTTCATCTCGGAGGCACCGGCCAGCAACAGCGTCGGCATGTGGTTCGGCGCCACTTTCAGGATCTTTTGCAGCGATTCCTGGGCAACGGAATATTTTCCTTGCGAGAATTCGTAGAGGGCACGGACATAGACCACCAACAGGTTGCCCGGCGCCGCTTTCTCGGCGCCTTCCACTGCAATCTTAGCGGCTGGGAACTTGCCGCGGCCGATCTCGACGTAAGCCTTTTCGATATAGGCATCACGGTCGTTCGGCTTGAGCTTGAGGGCTTCGTCATATGCCGCGATGGCCTCGTCAGCCTTGTTGTTCATGCGCAGCATGCTGCCTTGCGCCATCCAGACGTCCGGATTCTTCGGGTCCTTGGCCAGCGCCTCGGCCAGCAGGCGTTCCGCGCCCGCCCGGTCATCGTTCAGCAGGGCATGGCGTGCCAGGCCGAGGAAGGCGGCGCCCAGGTTCGGATCGATGGCCAGCGCGGCTTCGAACGCGGTCTTGGCGTCGTCCGGCTTGCCGGTCACCAGGAGGGCGTCGCCACGCAGGGCCAGCAGCGGTGCCGAGCCCTTGGCTTGGTCGGCAGAAATGTCCTCCAGCAATTCCTTGGCGCGGCCCTGCAGCATGTTCGCCTTGCCCAGCAGCGGCAAGACACGGCCGGCATCGGCGCCGAGCGAGCGGGCCTTGCGCAGTTCCTTCTCGGCCGAGACGGCGTCGCCCGTTTGCAGGTGCATCATGCCCAGCTGGAGACGCGCTTCCGCATCCTCGGGGCTCTTGGCCACCGCGTTCTTCAGCTGGATCGTCGCCGCCTTGATGTCGCCCTTCTGTTGATACTGCTTGGCTTCGGCCAGCAGTGTCTCGGTCGACTGGTTATTGCTGCAGGCGGACAAACCCGCCATCAGAAAGGCGCTGGAAAGAACTGCGGCGGAAAGCTTGAGCTTGGAGGCGTGACGCGGCATAGGAATTCCTTGTGGGTTGTCTGGCGTTCGCATGTTGGTGCGAAGAATTAACTCGACAACAATAATACATGATGGAATCCTGTGCCAACGCAACAAGGATGATACATTGTTGCAAAAAATTCCTGATTGTTTCTCTCAAAAAATATACCGTTGGATGGGTGGTACAAAGCCCTATTCCGGCGCCTCTCCTTTGCGCAGGCGGCCCAGCAAGGCCTCGACATTGTCGCCCACGGGAAGGCCGTGACGGCGCAGCAGCTGGACATGCAGCACCAGGTTCTCGAGCACCAGCTTGGCCGATACGGCCAACAGCGTCATCAAGCGGTCTTCGGTGCTGAAGCTTTCCATTGCGGCTGCCATTTCACACAGGTGGGTGGCCACCAGCGCGCGCAGCTCGTCCTCGGGAAAGGGAAGGTCGGCGAAGTCGATCGGGTCTTCCTGTTCGACTTCGGCCATCAGGGCGGCAAGTTGCTCGGGCTGGATTGGCATGCAGGAACTCCATGGATAGGCGTCAGTCCATTCTAGGCCAGCCGGGGATGCGGGGTCCACGGAATTGACAGGTGCGTTGCCCGCCGGGCAGGCATAGAATGACGTTTCACATACGAAACTATGGGTGCAGGCGATGGCACTGCTGTTCTTCACTCAGCAACTGGCGCGCTTTACCAGCGTGCCTCAGGTCGAGACCTCGGCAGGCGCACTGCGCGCCGCTCTGGAAGATGCCTTTGCCATCAATCCGCTGCTGCGCGGCTACGTGCTCGACGACCAGGGCCGGCTACGCGCCAACGTGAGCATCTTTATCGACGGCCGACGCTGCCATGATCCGGCGCGCCTGGACGACCCCTTACGGCCCGGCAGCCAGGTCTATGTGCTGCAGGCACTTTCCGGAGGCTGAACATGAGCGAGCGTGCGTACCTGTCGACCCGCAAGGGACTGTTCGAATTGCGCAAGGAAGCTGGCCGTTGGGACTTCGGTCCGGTCCACTTCCTCGGCGAACCGGTGTCGATGGCGCTGCCGGACCCGCGCGACGGCAGCCTGTATGCGGCCCTGAACCTGGGCCATTTCGGCGTCAAGCTGCACCGCCGCCGTCCTGGCGCCGAAACCTGGACCGAGCTGCCCGCCCCAAGCTACCCGCCCAAGCCGGAGGAGTCCGACGACAAGACCGATTGGAACAACCGCATGGTCTGGGCGCTGGAGGCCGGTCACGCCGGCCAGCCCGGCCAATTGTGGGCGGGGACGCTGCCCGGCGGCCTGTTCGGCTCGCGCGATCACGGCGATTCCTGGCAACTGGTGCGTCCGCTGTGGGACGCGCCGCAGCGGTCCAACTGGTTCGGTGGCGGTTACGACGTGCCCGGCATCCACAGCATCAGCGTCGACCCGCGCGACGCCCGGCAACTGCTGGTCGGCGTCTCCTGCGGCGGCGCCTGGCGCAGCGAGGACGGTGGCGCCAGCTGGACCGTCAGTTCGACCGGCATGCGCGCCGACTACATGCCGCCCGAGATGAACGAGAACGAGGAAATCCAGGATCCGCACCGCATCGTGCGCTGTCCGGGGCAGCCGGACGTGCTCTGGTGCCAGCACCACAACGGCATGTGGCGCTCGCAGGATGGCGGGCGGCGCTGGCAGGAGATCACGGCGGCGCCGCTGTCGCGCTTCGGCTTCGCGGTGGCGGCCCATCCGATGGATGGCGACACCGCCTGGTTCGTCCCGCTGGAGGCGGACCAGCGCCGCATCCCGGTCGGCGCCGCAATGGCGGTGCTGCGCACGCGCGACGGCGGCAAGAGCTTCGAAGTACTGCGCCATGGCCTGCCGCAGGAGCATTGCTACGACCTGGTGTACCGCCACGGGCTGGCGGTGAGCAGCGACGGCCATACTCTCCTGATGGGGTCGACGACGGGCGGGGTGTGGATCTCGGAAAACGGCGGCGACAGCTGGCGGACCTTGTCTACCACGCTGCCGCCGGTGTATGCGGTGAGTTTCGGATAAGCCACCGTGCGCCGCCCGGAGACCCGGGCGGCGAAATGCCTTACATATTGCGGCGGTATTGCCCGCCCACTTCAAACAGCGCGGTCGTGATCTGGCCCAGCGAGCAGACGCGCACGGCGTCCATCAGCTTGGCGAACACGTTCTCGTTGTCGATCGCGGCCTGCTGCAGCGCGGCCAGGGCGGCCGGCGCCTTATCGGCGTTCCGCTGGTGGAAGGCTTCCAGGCGGGTCAGCTGCGACTGCTTTTCATCGTCGGTCGAACGGGCCAGTTCGATCGTCGCCGGGGCGCCGGCGCCGTTCGGGTTGCGGAAGGTGTTCACGCCGATGATCGGCAGCGAGCCGTCGTGCTTCTTGTGCTCGTACAGCATCGACTCTTCCTGGATCTTGCCGCGCTGGTAGCCGGTCTCCATCGCGCCCAGCACGCCGCCGCGCTCGGCGATGCGCTCGAACTCCTGCATCACCTGTTCTTCGACCAGGTCGGTCAGTTCGTCGATGATGAAGGCGCCCTGGTTCGGGTTCTCGTTCTTCGCCAGGCCCCATTCGCGGTTGATGATCAGCTGGATCGCCAGTGCGCGGCGGACCGATTCGTCGGTCGGCGTCGTGATTGCTTCGTCGTAGGCGTTGGTATGCAGCGAGTTGCAGTTGTCGTAGATCGCAATCAAGGCCTGCAGCGTGGTGCGGATGTCGTTGAAGTCGATTTCCTGCGCGTGCAGCGAGCGGCCCGAAGTCTGGATGTGGTACTTCAGCTTCTGGCTGCGCTCGTTGGCGCCGTATTTGTCGCGCATCGCCACGGCCCAGATGCGGCGCGCCACGCGGCCCAGCACCGTGTATTCCGGGTCCATGCCGTTCGAGAAGAAGAAGGACAGATTTGGGGCGAAGTCGTCGATGTGCATGCCGCGCGCCAGGTACGCTTCGACAAACGTGAAACCGTTCGACAGCGTGAAGGCCAGCTGCGAGATCGGGTTCGCACCCGCTTCGGCGATGTGGTAGCCCGAGATCGACACCGAGTAGAAGTTGCGCACCTGGTGGTGCACGAAATACTCCTGGATGTCGCCCATGACCTTCAGCGAGAACTCGGTGCTGAAGATACAGGTGTTCTGGCCCTGGTCTTCCTTCAGGATGTCGGCCTGCACGGTGCCGCGCACGTTCATCAGGACCCAGTCCTTGATCTTCTGGGCTTCGTCGTCGGTCGGCTGGCGGCCGTTGTCTGCCACGAACTTGTCGATCTGCTGGTCGATGGCGGTGTTCATGAACATCGCCAGGATGGTCGGGGCCGGGCCGTTGATGGTCATCGAGACCGAGGTCGACGGGCTGCACAGATCAAAACCGTCGTACAGCACCTTCATGTCGTCCAGGGTCGCGATCGAGACGCCCGAGTTGCCGACCTTGCCGTAGATGTCCGGGCGCAGCGCCGGGTCGGCGCCGTACAGGGTCACCGAGTCGAAGGCGGTCGACAGTCGTTTTGCTTCCATGCCGGTCGACACGAGCTTGAAACGTTTGTTTGTGCGGAAGGCGTCGCCTTCGCCCGCGAACATGCGGGTCGGGTCTTCGCCTTCGCGTTTGAAAGCGAACACGCCGGCGGTGTAGGGGAAGGAGCCCGGCACGTTTTCCAGCATCAGGAAGCGCAGGATCTCGCCGTGGTCCTCGAACTTGGGCAGCGCCACCTTGCGGATCGGGTTGCCCGACAAGGTCTTTTGCACCAGGCGGGTGCGGATTTCCTTGTCGCGGATTTTCACGACGTAGTCGTCGCCCGCGTAGGCGGCCTGCATGTCCGGCCACATGGCCAGCAGCTTCTTGGCGCTGCCTTCCATGGCGTTGTCACGCTCGGTGATCAGGTCGTCCAATACCACGTCGCGGTTGGCGGCGGCCAGCATGCGCTTGGTTTCGCTCAGCTGCTGGCGCTCGCGCGCCAGTTGCACCTGCTTCTTGACGTTGCGGTGGTAGCCGCGCACGGTGTCGGCGATCTCGGCCAGGTAACGGGCGCGGCTAGGGGGCACGATCACGTTCTTGCCGCTCGAGTACTTCTGCGAAGGAGCGGCCAGCTTGCTTGGCTCCACCTGCAGGCCCAGCTCCGCCAGCTTCGGCAGCAGGCCGTGGTACAGGGCGGTGACGCCGTCGTCGTTGAAGCGCGACGCCTGGGTGCCGTAGACCGGCATTTCGTCCGGCTGCTTGCTCCACAGTTCGCGGTTGCGCTGGTACTGCTTGGCGACATCGCGCAGCGCGTCCTGGGCGCCCTTGCGGTCGAATTTATTAATGGCGATGAAGTCGGCGAAGTCGAGCATGTCGATCTTCTCGAGCTGCGAAGCGGCGCCGAATTCCGGGGTCATCACGTACATCGAGGTGTCGACGTGCGGCACGATGGCGGCGTCGCCCTGGCCGATGCCCGAGGTCTCGACGATCACCAGGTCGAAGCCGGCCACCTTGCAGGCCGCGATCACGCTAGGGAGGGCCTGCGAGATCTCGGAACCGGCTTCGCGGGTGGCGAGCGAGCGCATGAACACGCGCGCCTGGCCGTTCCAGGGATTGATCGCGTTCATGCGGATGCGGTCGCCCAGCAGGGCGCCGCCCGATTTGCGGCGCGACGGGTCGATCGAGATGACGGCGATGTTGAGGCGGTCGCCCTGGTCGAGGCGGATGCGGCGGATCAGTTCATCGGTCAGCGAGGACTTGCCCGCGCCGCCGGTGCCGGTGATGCCGAGCACCGGCGCCTTGACGCTGCCGGCCGCTTCCATGATCTGCTTGCGCAGGCCTTCGTCGGCCTTGCCGTTTTCCAGCGCCGTGATCAGCTGGGCCAGCGGGCGGTGGCGCGCGGCGATGTCGCCTTGCTTCAATGCGTCCAACGAGGTGGGGGCGTAGGAGGACAAATCGACGTCGCAGCTTTCCAGCATCGAGCGGATCATGCCGACCAGGCCCATGCGCTGGCCGTCTTCCGGGCTGAAGATGCGGGTGACGCCGTAGGCGTGCAGTTCCTCGATTTCGCTCGGGACGATCACACCGCCGCCGCCGCCGAACACCTTGATGTGGGCGCCGCCGCGCTGGCGCAGCAGGTCGATCATGTACTTGAAGTATTCGACGTGGCCGCCCTGGTAGCTCGAAATGGCGATGCCTTGCACGTCTTCGCTGAGTGCCGCGGTGACGACTTCGTCGACCGAGCGGTTGTGGCCAAGGTGGATCACTTCGGCGCCGTTCGACTGCAGGATGCGGCGCATGATGTTGATCGAGGCGTCGTGGCCGTCGAACAGGGAAGCGGCGGTGACGAAGCGCACCTTGTTGGCCAGCTTCGGCTGCTCCGGCAGGTCGAGTTTCGTGGCGGGGGTGATGTCGTTCATGGAGGTGGTCCTTGGATATCGGATGAGGACGGAGTATCTTGGTACGGTATATGACGTTAACGTTAACGTCAAGAAGGCTACGTGCCGATGAACGTCATTCCCGCGAAGGCGGGAATCCCAGTTTGTTGCGTGCCAATGAAACTGTTGCGACTGGCGGCTGGAAAATGGGTCCCCGCCTGCGCGGGGACGACGTTGTTTCATTGCGCTTCTTGATTAAGCAGCGCGGCGTTTGACGTTGCCGGCCAGCAGCTCAGCCTTGCGAGCACGGAACTCGGCCACGGCCTTTTCCTTCACGTGGCCGAAGCCGCGGATCTGTTCCGGCAGCGAGGCCAGTTCGATCGCTTCCATATAATTCGAAGCGTCGAGCTTGGCGATCAGCGCCTCCACCATCTCGCGGTATTCCACGATCAGGGCGCGCTCCATCTTGCGCTCCGCGGTCTTGCCGAAGACGTCGAAGGCACCGCCGCGCAGGCCCTTCATCTTCGCCAGCAGCTTGAAGGCGCCGAACATCCAGGAGCCGTACTGCGCCTTGACCATGTGGCCCTTGGCGTCCTTCTTCGCGAACATCGGCGGCGCCAGGTTGAACTTCAGGGAGAAGTCGCCTTCGAACTGGGTCTTGAGCTGCTCGACGAAACGGCCGTCGGTGTACAGGCGCGCCACTTCGTACTCGTCCTTGTAGGCCATCAGCTTGGCGTAGTTCTTCGCCACCGCCATCGACAGTTTGGTGCCCAGGCCCTGCGCCGATTCGCCCGCGCGCACGCGCTCGACCAGATCTTCGTACACCGCCGCATAGGCGGCGTCCTGGTAGCCGGTCAGGTGCTCGACGCGCTTCTTGATCACGCTGTCCAGGCTTTGCGGCATCTGGATCACGACGGTCTGGCTTGGCGTCGCCTGCTTCTCGACGCGCTTGAAGTCGACGGCGGCGCGGCGGCCCCACAGGAAGCTCATCTTGTTGGAAGCGACCGCCACACCGTTCAGTTCGATCGCGCGCAGTAGGGCGGCTTCCGACAGCGGGATGCGGCCCTTCTGCCAGGCGTAACCCATCAGGAACAAATTGGTCGCGATCGAATCGCCCATCAGCGCGGTGGCCAGCTTGGTGGCGTCGACGAAGTCGACACCCGATTCGCCGCCCACGGCTTCCAGGATCAGCGCGCGCACGTCACCCGAGGGGAACTCCCAGTCGCGCTGCTGGGCGAAGGTGCCGGTCGGCTGCTCGTGCAGGTTGACGATGGCCAGGGTGCGGCCCGGACGCATTTTGGACACCGCATCGGCGGCGCCGGTGGTGAGAATGTCGCAACCCAGGATCAGGTCCGCTTCGCCGGTGGCGATGCGCTGGGCGCGCAGGCGGTCCGGGGTAGCCGCGATCTTCACGTGCGAGGTCACCGAGCCGTTCTTCTGGCTCATGCCGGTCATGTCCAGCACCGAGGCGCCCTTGCCCTCGAGGTGGGCGGCCATGCCCATCAGGGCGCCGACGGTGATGACGCCGGTGCCGCCGATGCCGTTGATCAGGATGTTGTACGGATGCTCGACGCTCGGCAGCGACGGCTCCGGCAGGGTGCCCCAGCCGTCTTCGCTACCGCTTTTCGACACGCCCGTCTTGCTCTTCTTGAGCGCGCCGCCTTCGACGGTCACGAAGCTCGGGCAGAAGCCTTTCGCGCACGAGTAATCCTTGTTGCACGAGGACTGGTCGATCTGGCGCTTGCGGCCGAATTCCGTCTCCTTCGGCAGGATCGAGACGCAGTTCGACTGGATGCCGCAGTCGCCGCAGCCTTCGCACACCGCTTCGTTGATGACCATGCGCTGGTTCGGGTCGGGGAACTCGCCTTTCTTGCGGCGGCGGCGCTTCTCGGCGGCGCAGGTCTGGTCGTAGATGATGACCGTGACGCCCGGCAGTTCGCGCAGTTCGCGCTGGACGTCGTCCATCTGCTTGCGGTCGTGCAGGGTGACCAGGGCCGGCAGGTTGGAACGGTCGGCGTAGCGCGACAGGTCTTCGGTGACGAGCGCGATGCGCTTCACGCCCTCGGCCGCCATTTGCTGGGCGATCATCGGTACCGAGGTCTGGCCGTCCACCGGCTGGCCGCCGGTCATCGCGACCGCGTCGTTGTACAGGATTTTATAAGTGATGTTGACCTTGGCCGACACCGCCGCGCGGATCGCCAGGTAGCCCGAGTGGAAATAGGTGCCGTCGCCCAGGTTCTGGAACACGTGCGGCACCTTGGAGAACGCGGCCTGGCCGATCCAGGGCGTGCCTTCGCCGCCCATGTGGGTGGTCAGCTTGTTCATCTCCGGGTAGATCGAGGTCGCCATCACGTGGCAGCCGATGCCGGCCAGCGCGAAGGAGCCGTCCGGCACCTTGGTCGAGGTATTGTGCGGGCAGCCGGAGCAATAGAAGGCCGGGCGGAAGGGCGTGGTGATCGCCTTGGCAAGCACGGCATCCTTGGCTTCGAGGAAGGACAGGCGCGCGCGGATCAAATCGCGGGTAGTGTCGTCGGAGACCAGGCGCGCGATGCGGCCGGCGATCACGCGCGCCACCTGCGCCACCGAGAAGTCGGCTTTCGGCGGCAGCAGCCAGTCGCCGCGCGGCGCCACCCATTCGCCCTTGTCGTCGAACTTGCCGACGATGTGCGGGCGCACGTCGTCGCGCCAGTTGTACAGCTGTTCCTTGAGCTGGTACTCGACGACCTGGCGCTTCTCTTCGACCACCAGGATCTCTTCCAGCCCTTGCGCGAATTCGCGCACGCCTTCCGGCTCCAGCGGCCAGATCATCGCCACCTTGTACAGGCGCAGGCCGACCTTCTCGGCCATCGCTTCGTCGATGCCCAGTTCTTCCAGCGCTTCCAGCACGTCCAGGTAGGACTTGCCCGAGGCGATGATGCCGAGTTTTGCGTTCGGGCTATCGATGGTGGTGCGGTTCAGCTTGTTTTCTCTAGCGTAGGCCAGGGCCGCGTAGATCTTGTAGTCCTGCATCAGCGCTTCCTGGGCGCGCGCCTGCTGGCCCAGCGGAACGGAGGACAGCTTGGTATTCAGGCCGCCTTCCGGCATCACGAAGTCTTTCGGGTACTTGACCTCGACGCGGAAAGGATTGGCGTCCACCGAGGCGCTCGATTCGACCGTGTCGGCCAGCGCCTTGAAGGCCACCGCGCAGCCCGAGTAGCGCGACATGGCCCAGCCGTGCACGCCCAGGTCCAGGTATTCCTGCACGTTGCAGGGGTAGAGCACCGGGATCATGCAGGCCGAGAAGATATGGTCGGACTGGTGCGGCAAGGTCGAGGAGTAGGCGCCATGGTCGTCGCCTGCCACCAGCAGCACGCCGCCGTGCTTGGCGGTGCCGGCATGGTTCATGTGTTTGAACACGTCGCCGCAGCGGTCGACGCCCGGGCCCTTGCCGTACCACATGGCGAATACGCCGTCGTACTTGGCCGGGCCGATCAGGTCGACGGTCTGGGTGCCCCAAACGGCGGTGGCGGCCAGGTCTTCGTTCACGCCCGGGACGAACTGCACATTGTTCGCTTCCAGGTGGCCCTTGGCCTTCCACAGGGTCTCGTCGAGGCCGCCGAGCGGCGAACCGCGGTAGCCGGACACGAAGCCGGCGGTATTCAGGCCGGCGGCGGCGTCGCGCTCGCGCTGCATCATCGGCAGGCGCACCAGGGCCTGGATCCCGGACAGGAAGATGTTGCCGGTCTTGGCGGTGTACTTGTCGTCGAGGGTGACGGTAGTGAGGCGGGACGAATAGTCCGGCGCCACGGCCTGTGGCGTGACGGTATCTGGCATGCGGGTCTCCATTGTGTGGGTCGGGCTCTTGCGCCGTCCGCCGGGTAGGCGAGGGCGCTTTTTGACCGCGTGGAGTGTAGGGACTTAGGCCAGCCAGGGCCAATAGGGAATCCGGATGGGGGTATAAGAAAAACTGATGACTGTTATAAACGTCAGGCCGGGACCAGCCTTGCACCCGGCCAGGCGCCTTGCGCGCACAGGTCTTCGGTCACTTCGCGTACCAGCTTCCCGATCGCCGCCGCCGCATTGGTGAGCGGGATGTTACGCGAGGCGCACAAGGTCACGTGGCGCGTCACCGCCGGTTCGCCGACCGGCCAGGCAGCCATCGCAGCCCGCTCGATGTCGGCCAGCAGCGGCGCGACCGGCAGTAGGGTAGCGCCCAGGTCGGCCAGCAGGGCCGAGCGCAGGATGGCGATCGAATTGATCTCGAGGATGGTGCCCAGCGCCAGGCCGGCGCCCTGCGCCGCTTGTTCGACCAGCGGCCGCACGCCGTGCTGGCGGGCCGGCAGGATCAGGGGGCTGGCCAGGGCTTCACGCAAGCTCAGCCTGGTCGCCGCGGGTGCGAAATGCGAGCCGGCCCGGCAGATGAACATCAGGTCTTCCTCGACCAGCGCCGTCGCGGTGAAATGCCCGGCCGCGACCTGGTCGAACAGCACCGCCAGGTTCAGGCGACCCGACTTGAGCTGCTCAGTGAGGCTGCCCGAGATCTCCTCGGTCAGCTGCAGGGTGATTTCCGGGTAGCGGGCGCGGGTGGCCTTCAGCAGCGGCAGGGCCAACGCGCCCGAGATGCTGTGCGGTAGGCCGAGCGACACGCTGCCCGAAGGCCGCGTGGTCGACTGGACCACCGCCGAACGGGCATCGGCCACCTGCTTGAGGATGGCCTGCGCGTGCTCGTAGAAAATCTTGCCGGCGTCGGTGCTGACGACGCCATGGGCCGAACGGTGCAGCAGCTGCGCGCCCAGCTCCTCTTCGAGCTGGCGCAGCTGCTGCGTCAAGGCCGGCTGCGCCACGTGCAGGACCAGCGCGGCACGCGACAGCGAGCCGTGGTCGACGATGGCGACGAAATACCGGAGTTGACGAAATTCCATCTCTTAAGGATGTATCTGGTAAGCAACAAAAAATGATTAGGTGTAACGAAATTGTTATACTGCACCGCGGCCGACGGGCGCCGACATTATTACAGAGCAGAGTAGGGACATGTTAAAAAAGGTCGATGCTTCACAGTTGAAGGTCGGGATGTTCATCCACGATCTCGATTGCGGCTGGATGGACCATCCGTTCGTGCGTAACCGTTTCGTGCTGACGACCGAAGACGAAATCTTCAAAATCCGCAATGCGCGGATCCGCGGCGTCGTCATCGATTGCAGCAAGGGTCTGGACGTGGACGATGCGCCGACCCTGGCGCAGGCCGAGGCCGCCACGGAAGCGGAGGTGACCGCCATCGCGACCAAGCCGCTGATCGTCACCCGGGTCTCGCTGGGCGAAGAACTTGCCCGTGCCGCCAACATCCGCAAGCAGGCCGCGGGCCTGGTGCGCACCGTGATGGCCGACGCCCGTCTCGGCAAGGCCGTCGAGCTGGACAAGGTGGGGCCGGTCGTGGAGAGCGTGACCGAATCGATCCTGCGCAACTCCGGCGCGCTGCTCGGCCTCCTGCGCATCAAGAACAAGGACGACTATACCTTCCTGCATTCGGTCAGCGTGTGCGCGCTGCTGGTCGCGTTCTGCCGTTCGCGCAAGATGGACGAGGACACGATCTACCAGGCCGGCCTGGGCGGACTGCTGCACGACACCGGCAAGGCGCTGGTGCCGGACACCATCCTGAACAAGCAGGGCCGCCTGACCGACGAGGAATTCGACATCATCAAGCGCCACCCGCGCGACGGCTACGAGATCCTGGTCAAGACCCCCGAGATCGGCGCGATCCCGCTCGACATCACGCTGCACCACCACGAGCGGCGCGACGGCAGCGGCTACCCGGACAAGCAGGCCGAAGGCGGTATCAGCGAACTGGCGCAGATGGCGGCGATCGTCGACGTCTACGACGCCATCACCTCCGACCGCTGCTACCACAAGGGCATGCCGGCGGCCGAAGCGCTGCGCAAGATCTATGAGTGGAGCAAGTTCCACTTCAACCCGACGCTGGCCCAGGAGTTCATGCGTTGCGTCGGCATCTACCC
Organism: Massilia sp.; assembly: GCF_046293535.1. Taxonomy (NCBI): domain Bacteria; kingdom Pseudomonadati; phylum Pseudomonadota; class Betaproteobacteria; order Burkholderiales; family Oxalobacteraceae; genus Massilia; species Massilia sp. The sequence goes on from NZ_JBKBOV010000007.1 coordinate 68,774, forward strand.
GGTCGGCACCCTGGTGCTGCTCGAATCCGGCCGCCTGGGCGTGGTGATCGAGCCGCACGAAACCAGCCTGCTCACGCCGAAGGTGAACGTGTTCTTCAGCACCAAGAGCCAAGGCTACATCAAGCCGCAGACCCTCGACCTGTCCAAGCCGCTCGGCTTCGGCGGCGGCGACAAGATCCTGCGCCACGAGTCGGCCGAAAAGTGGAACGTCAATCCGCTGCGCTTCATGCACATCGCCGAGTCCTGAGCGCCGCCTACAACCCGCCCGCGCAGCGCAGCGTCGTCCCGGTGACGTAGGACGCGGCGGGCGACAGCATCCACAGCACCGCTTCCGCGATCTCGTCGGGCGTGGCCAGGCGCCCCATCGGGATGGCCGGCGCCACCCGCTCGGGCCGGCCCGGCTCGCCCGCCGCCGCATGGATGCCGGTCAGCGTCGAACCGGGGGCCACCGCGCACACGCGGATGCCTTCTCCCGCCATCTCGCGCGCCAGTCCCAGCGTGAAGGTCTCGACCGCCGCCTTGCTGGCGGCGTAGTGCACATATTCATGCGCGCTGCCGGTGCTGGCCGCGATCGAGGACAGGTTGACGATTACCCCGTGTGTGCCATGGCGCCGGAAGGCGTCGATCGCGGCGCGGCAGCAGTGCATGGTGCCGTACACGTTGGTGCGGAATACCGCCTCGACGGTGGCGGGATCGGTCTCCATGAAGCGCGCGATGCGCCCCGTGATGCCGGCATTATTGACCAGCGCGGCCGGCGCTCCGAGTTGCTGCTCGACCTGCGCGAACAGGCGCGCCACCTCCGCTTCGAGCGCGACGTCGGCCTGGATCGCGGCGGCCTGCCCGCCATCGGCGCGGATCGCCGCCACCAGCGCCTGCGCCGCCGCTTCGTCATGGCGATAGTTGACCGCCACCGCATGGCCCTTGCCGGCGGCCTGCCTGGCGATGGCGGCGCCGATGCCGCGGCCGGCGCCCGTCACGATCAGTACCTTGCTCATCCCGACACTCCTGTTGTGGCGGCAGGCGACTGCCTGCATACTCTTGACACACTATACCAAGCGAGGAAGGCATGCACCCACCCATCGAATGCTGGTTCGAGTTCGGCAGCAACTACAGCTACTTGTCGACCATGCGTATCGAGGCGCTCGCCCGTGCCGCCTGCGTGCCGCTGCACTGGAAGCCCTTCCTGCTCGGCCCCATCTTCCGCGAACTGGGATGGCAAAGCTCGCCCTTCGCCGAGCAGAAGGAGAAGGGCGAGTACGTCTGGCGCGACATGGTGCGCCGGGCCGCGAAGTACGGCATTCCTTTCACGCGGCCTTCAAGCTTCCCGCGCCGGGCGCTGCTGCCGATGCGGGTCGCGCTGCTCGGCGCGCAGCAAGCCTGGATGGGCGAATACTGCCGCCGCATCATGCTGCGCAACTGGGCCGAGGATGCCGACATCGACGACGCCGGCGCCGTGCTGGCGGCGCTGGAGGGGCTGGTCCCGGATCCGGCCGCGATCCTGCGCGAGGCGCAAGGGGAGACCAACAAGGCGGCGCTGCGCGCGCAGACCGAGGCCGCGCGCCGGCTCGGCATCTTCGGCGCGCCGAGCTTCATCGTGCAGGGAGAGTTGTTCTGGGGCGACGATCGCCTCGAAGACGCGCTGGCGTTCGCGCAGAGCCGGCAGGCGCCCTAGAAAAATTCGGCGGTGTCGTTGGCGGTGATGGTCTGGAGCAGGCCGTTCGCCACCAGCTCCTCGTAGTGGCAGGCGCGGTTGCGGCCATTGGCCTTGGCGAAATACAGGGCCTGGTCCGCGTGGCCCAGCGTTACCACCGGAGAATCGGTGGCGCTGATGCTGGTGAAACCGACGCTCACCGTGACCCGGCCTACCTGCGGGAACACGTGGGTCTCCACGTTGGTGCGGAAGCGGTCGATGATCTTGCGGGCATTCTCCAGCGTGGTCGAGCGCAGCAGCACCACGAACTCTTCGCCGCCGAAGCGGAACACCCGGTCCTGCGAACGGAACGAGGACTGCAGCAGGTTCGCGACCAGGATCAGCACTTCGTCGCCGTACAGGTGGCCGAAGCGGTCGTTCACCATCTTGAAATGGTCGACGTCGACCACGGCCAGCCACTGCTTTTCCTCGGCCCCGTGCTGGCGCCGCTCCGGCAGGCCCGGCACCAGGGGTTCGGTGTCGCCGCTGTGCAGCATGCGCGCCAACTGGTCGTCGAAAGTCTTGCGATTCAACAGTCCGGTGAGCGAGTCGCGCTCGCTGTAATCGAGCAGGTTCTGGAAATTGCGGTAAACGCTGACGATTCCACTGATCGTGTGGATCGATTCGGCAGTGAAACCCTGTTCGTGCACGATTTCGAGGCAGGTATCGGCCTTGTCGCCGAACCAGATCGGCAGCCACAGGCGGCGCAGGCCGTCCCTGCCCAGGCCTTCGGCACGCGAGTCATGGTGCTCGAGGCAGTGCGCCAACTCGGGAAAGGCGGCGAGCGGCTCGCCCGGACTGCCGTCGAGCTGCTCTTCCGGGCAGGCGACGCCGCCGGCGCGAATGCAGGCCCGCGCGCGCACGAATTTCTGGCCACACACCGTCGCGACGCCCAGGACCCGGGTCTGCAGCGCGCCCGACAGTTCCTGCACCGCCGAAATCACGGAGATGTCGAGCATCGTGTGATCGCGGTGGCCAGTCATGTCCACCATGTGTCGCAGCAGGGAATCCATGTCGGTTTTTTCAGAAACGCAGAGAAACTGAGTCACGCAAGAGCACGGCCGGGTCGGTATACGGGCTGCCGCTTTTCTAGGCGGGCAAGAGGGACAGCATAATGTGTTTTTGTATTGTAGGCAACTATTCTTAACAATATTTATCTTTTAACGCCTGAAGACGCATGAGGGGCATATTTTTTGTGCAGAAGCAAGTCTGCTCGGAAACACAGCTTTCCACACGGCAAGTTTGCCGATCATCAACTTGCCGTGCGGCACTATTCGGTACAGTGAACTCACTGACAGACGCAGTCGAAAGCAGCACAAGACGGGGCCCCGTCTGTCAGTAAGACCTTGCAGTAGTCCTCTCAACCATCATAAGGAGTTCATCATGAACACCATTACCTCCGCCATCAAAACCTTCATTGCTGATGAAGATGGTGTGACGGCCATCGAGTACGGCCTGCTGGCAGCGCTGGTCGGCGTTGCGATTGTAGCGGGAGCCACCGCCCTGGGCGGTGGCCTCGACGAGCTGTTCACTGATATTTCCGACAAGCTCAAGTCCTTCGCATAATCGCCGGCGCCCCCCGGGACCACTCGGTCCTGGGGGTTTTTCTGTCCTTGGGGAGCCGATCATGCCCGTCGCACCCTATCTCGACACGTTTCTGTTGTTGCTGGTTGCCGCCGCCGCAATCAACGATCTGGCAAGCCGGCGTATCCCGAACCTGCTGCTGTTGACAGGCCTGGCGGGAGCATTGCTTCTTCATGCATTGTCGCCGCGACCTGGCGAAGCGCTGCTGGCCTGTTTTGCCGGCACCGCCGTCGGGCTGCTGCTATTTCTTCCCTTTTACCTCGTCCGTGGGATGGCTGCCGGCGATGTAAAGATGATGGCGACGGTGGGCGCGTTCACCGGCCCTGCCGCTGTCTTGCACATCGCAGTGCTTGCGTGGTGCGTCGGCGGGGTGATGGCCCTTGCCGTCATCCTGTTCCGGGGCCGGATCCGACTGGCGCTGGAAGGACTGCGGGACGCCGTGTCGCAGCTTGCCTTGCGGCGTTCGGCGATGCATGCGAAGACGCAGGCAAGCGCTGGTTCGATCCCCTATGGCGTGGCAATCGCAGCCGCCACGATCTACGTCCTCGCAAGCCGTTACGTCTGATATTTCTGCCAAGTCTGCTTCCTTGCCGGAGGTCAAATGGAGAGGGGAGGACGATGGCTAGAATCAATTTAACAAATGTAAGAAATATCCGCACCTCATCAGGAGGTTTCCTTATGGAAGTGTTTTCAGCACCAAGGCCAGTCGCTCATTCCGATGAGCTACTGGCGGGTGCAGCTGGCAGTGGCGGGGGAGAGGTGGAGCTTGTTCCCATCCTGCCGCGCCAGCCGCGCACCGTGCGCGATACGGGCCTCGAACCACGCTTGTTGAGCGCGCTGCTCGTCAAGACCATGCACGCCAGTGGCAAGACGCCGCTGTCCCTGCTCACCGGGCGCTTGCGCCTGTCGGTCAGTGTGGTGCGCGAAGTGTTGCAGGGACTGGTGGCCGAGCAGCTGGCCGAGGTGGCCTGGTCGGGCGAATCCGACCTCGACGTGCATTACCAACTGACCGGGTTCGGTCAGCGTGCCGCCGCCGAACACCTGGCCGAGTCGCGCTACGTTGGTCCGGCGCCGGTGGCACTCGACGCCTATCGCACCCTTGTCGGGCAGCAGTCGTCGCGCCGTCCCGATGCCGTTCGCGTCACGTCGCCCCAGTTGCAGGCCGCGCTGGCAGAGGATGGCATCGAGACCCCGGTGAACGAACTGATCGGCGCCGCGCTGCACTCGAACCGGCCGCTGATGCTGTATGGTCCTTCGGGCAGCGGAAAGACGACGCTGGCGCGCAGGTTCGCCCGCCTGCGCCAGGAGCCGGTGGCGATTCCCTATGCGGTACTGGTCAACCACGAAATCGTCCAGGTGTACGATCCGGCGCTGCATCCGGCGCCGCTCCAGCTCCGCGGCCTTGAGGATCGGCGCAGCTGCGACGCACGGTGGGCGCTGTGCCAGCGTCCGCTCGTGCATGTCGGAGCCGAACTGGCGCGCGACATGCTGGAACTGCGCATCGATGCCGCCCGCGGCGTTCTGTGCGCGCCACCGCACCTGTTGGCCAACAACGGCCTGCTGGTGCTCGATGACATCGGCCGCCAGCGGGTACCGGCCTCCGAGGTGCTGCACCGCTGGTTGGGCGCCCTCGAGAGCGGCACCGACCACGTCACAGTGCCCGGCGGGGCCAGCCATGCACTGCCGTTCGACGTGTCGTTGGTGCTGGTCACGAGCCTGGCGCCACAGGCGGTGCTGGACGAATTCTGCCTGCGTCGCGTGGGTTACCGGATCCCGATCGGTCCCTTGTCCGAAACGGGCTACCGCGCGCTGCTGTGGCGCCAATGCCGGCTGCGCGGCATCGAGCCCGAGGAAGGCGCGATCGACTACCTGATCAACGAACTGCACCGCCGCACCCGGCGCCCGTTGCTGGCAGCTTGGCCGCATGAGCTGCTGGGCCGGATTGCCGACTTCGCCGGGTTCGCCGGCCACGCGCCACGTTTCGACGTCGGCAGCGTGGGCCAGGCGTGGAGCAGCCTGTTCGGTTCTTGCGCGGCGCTCGAACCCGGTAACCTGGGAGATGTCCGATGAAAAACAAGCGTGCCGTGATCGTGATGACGCTCGCGATCCTTTTCGGCGTGGCGGCCGTCCTGCTGGCTTCACGCTGGCTACTGACACAGCCGGCCAAGCGTGCCGACCGCATCGTGGTGGCCGGGGCCGACATCAGCATCGGCCAGCGCCTGACGCCCGAGATGCTCAAGCTGGTCGAATGGCCGGCCCACAGCGTGCCGAAAGGCGCGTTCGACGACCCCCAGAAGCTGGGTGGCCGGGTGCTCAAATCCAGCATCCTGATGGGCGAACCGCTGAGCGAGGCCAAGCTGGCGCCCGCCGGCACGGTAGGCGGCCTGTCGGCGCTGATTACCGAGGGCAAGCGCGCCATCACGGTCCGCGTCAACGACGTGATCGGCGTGGCCGGCTTCGCCCTGCCGGGCAACTATGTCGACATCATCGTCAGCACCGAGACCGAGGCGCAGGCGCAGGAGGGACGGCAACGCGAGCGGAGCATCTCCAAGATCGTACTGGAACGGATCCTGGTGCTGGCAGTGGCGCAGGAAGTCAACCGCGACGAAACCAAACCGAAGGTCGTGAACGCCGTCACGCTCGAAGTGACGCCCGAGCAGGCCGAAAAGCTCGACCTGGCGCGCAGCGTCGGCACCCTGTCGCTGGCGCTGCGCAACCAGGTCGACCCGGCTCCGGCCGAGACCCTGGGCGCTACCAAGGAGAACCTGCTGCCGGCTCAGGCTTCACCCGTGCGGCCGGTGGCGATGCCGGTGCGTGCACCACGGGTGCAGGCGCAGGCGCCGCGCCCGGCTCCAGCGGCGCCGCCGCGGCGCGACTGCATCAAGGTCATCAATGGCCTGCATGCTTCACAGGAATGCTTCTGACTTTATCGATCCGGGATGGATGCCATGAACAGACGCCTCAATCTTGCACGGTTTGCCGCTGGCCTGGCGCTGGCCGCCACCGCGCCCTCCCATGCCGCCGCCGTAGCTGCCAAGCCCGCCGCCGCTCCTGCCAAGCCAGCCGACAGTGCTGCCGCCAAGCCGGCCGCCGCAGCTGCCGCCAGGCAGCAGGAAGCGCGTTCCCAGCTCGCGATGGGCTGCAACGGCGAAGCCGCGCGCCCCGCTACGCTGTCGCTCAACATGGGCAAGTCCACCATGCTGCGCCTGCCTGAGAGGGTGCTCAACCGCAGCGTTGGCAACCCCGCCATCGTGCAAGCGATGCTGGTGTCGCCGGACACGCTGTACATTGCCGGCGTCGACGTCGGCAGCACCAACATGATCGTGCAGGGAAAGAGCGGCCTGTGCAGCGTAGTCGACATCGTGGTCTCGATGGACCCCGCCGCATTGCAGGCGACGCTGGCCGCAGCGATGCCCGAAGAAAAGGACATCAGGGTGCTGGCCGCCGCCGATTCGCTGGTGCTGACGGGTACCGTCAGTGACGCCGGCGCGATCACCCGCGCGGTCGAGCTGGCGTCTGCCTACGTGCGGCGTCCGCTGCGGCAGCTGCCATCGGCCGACAAGGCCAACGATACCGACGGCGTCATCCCGCTGGCCAACGACAACGGCGGCGGCACCAACACAGGCAGCGGCAGTGGCGCGGCCACGCGCGTGGTCAACCTGCTCAACGTCGGCGCCCCCCAGCAGGTGCAGCTGGAGGTCAAGGTCGCCGAGGTGTCGAAGACCCTGCTCGAGCGGCTCGAAACCAGCACCGCCTTCAACTTCAATCCCGGTAGCTGGACCGCTGTCCTGGCATCGAATTTCCTGAGCGGCAAGATGCAAAGCGGGATAGGCGGCGTGAAACCCAACGGCAATCGCCTGATCGCCGAGGCCGACAAGCAGGATGCCCTGGTGCGCGTGCTGGCCGAGCCGAACATACTGGCCATCAGCGGACAGGAGGGCACTTTCCTGGCCGGCGGCAAGTTCTATATCCCGGTTGCTCAGGACAACAACAGGGTTACGCTCGAGGAAAAGGAATTCGGCGTCGGCCTGCGCTTTACCCCCACCGTCCTGTCTGGCGGGCGCATCAACCTGAAGGTAGCGCCGGAAGTGTCGGAACTGTCGCGCGAGGGGATCGGCGTGTCGGCGCTCGGCCTTGCCGGCAACGCGATCCTGCCGGTCGTGACCACGCGCCGCGCCAGCACCACCGTGCAGCTGTATGACGGGCAGAGCTTCGCCATCGGGGGCCTGGTGAAGAACAACCTGGTGGCCAACCTGAAGGGCCTGCCGATGCTGGGCGAAGTCCCGGTGCTGGGTGCGCTGTTCCGCAGCACCGACTACCAGCAGGACCGTACTGAACTGGTGTTCGTGATCACGGCGCGGTTGGTCAAGCCGATCCCGGGCGCCGAGTACTCGCTGCCGACCGATAAGGTGGGCATTCCATCCCGCGGCGCGGTGCTGCTCGGCGGCCGCCTCGAGGGACCTGTCCCGACCACGACCACCGCTGCCGCATCCACGCCGCCGGCCGCGGCCCCCGCCGCGCAGACCGCTGGCGGTTTTGAACTCAAATAGGAGGTCACGTGAAGACCAAGATTCACTTCCTGCTACCAGGCTTGCTGGCCACCTGCCTGCAGGGCTGCATGCACACGACACCACATTGGGACAGGCAGTTCGGTCAAGCCACGCGCGCCAACCTGGCAGCCCAGGTGCTCGATCCGGCGGCGTCGGCCAACCGCAATCCAGTCGTTGGGGTGGACGGCCGCGCGGCCAGGGGCGCGCACGAGCGCTACCAGCGCAGCTTTGCCCAGCCAGAACCGGCACCCGCGCCGATCTTCTTCAGCACTGGCGGCGCTCGATGAGCGCCTGCCACCCACTTTGACCCGATGCGCCAGCAACGAGGCCCGCCATGAAAGCGCTACTTATCAGCCGCGACAGCCAGCTCTATGCGGAGATCGCCTCCCAGGGGGCGGCACGCGTGCCGCCGCTGAACCTCGGTGCCGTCCGCGCCAGCCTGCGCGAGGCACTCGACCGGCCCGAAGCCGACAGTCCCCAACTGGTCATCATCGACGTCACCGAGACCGAACCCTCGGAAGCCCCCCTGCTCGAACGCCTCGGCCGCCAGTATCCCGAAGCCCACCTGATGCTGCTGACCGACCAGCACCATCCGGACCTCCTGATCCACGCCATGCGTGCCGGCGTGCGCGAAGTGCTGCAGCTGCCGCTGGTGCATCGCGCCTTCCACGAGTCGATGGACCGCATTTCGGCCGCGGCCGGGGTGTCGGGCCTGCGCGACGGGAAGATCCTCGCCTTCATCGCCTGCAAGGGCGGTAGCGGCGCCACCTTCATCTCGACCAATTTCGGCTACGCGCTCGCCACCCTGGCCGCCAAGAAGGTGCTGCTGATCGACCTGCACGGCCAGTTCGGCGACGCCGCGCTGTACGTGTCCGACCAGAAGCCGACCATGACACTATCCGACGTCTGCGCCCAGATCGCGCGCGTGGACGGGCCCTTTCTCGAGTCCTGCGTCGTCCATGTGACGCCGGGCTTCGGCGTGCTGGCCGCGGCCGACGACGCTGCCTATGCGAAGGAAGCCAAGCCGGAACACATCGATACCATCCTGCGCGTGGCGCGCCAGCACTACGACTATGTGCTACTGGACGTCGGCCGCCAGATCGATGCGGTGTCGCTGCGCGTCCTGGACGTTACCGACACGATTTATCCCGTGCTGCAGCTGGCGCTGCCCGACATTCGGGATGCGCGCCGCCTGCTCGACATCTTCCGCTCGCTCGGCTACGTGCTGGACCACATCCGCCTGATCGTCAACCGCTACGAAAAGGGCGGCAAGCTGCGCCTGCAGGACCTGCATGCGGCACTCGGCTGCGAAGTGGTGCATACCTTCCCCAATGACTACGTCGCCGTCACCGACTCCGTCAACCAGGGCGTACCGGTGCTGCAGCTGTCGCGCTCGAGCGCGGCGGCGCGCAGCCTGGCCGACATGGTCGAACTGGTGACGGCGCGCCGCATCCCGGAGAGCAGGGGGCTGCTCGAGCGCCTGTTCGGCCGCGGCGAAGATGAGTGATCAAAACGAAACAGAACGCCACGGAGCCATCCATGTCCCTACGTGAACGCCTTGCGAGTACCGCCCAGGAGCGCCAGCCCGGCGTGGTCCCGCCAGAAGTCGCCAACCAGGCTTACCAGGAGCTCAAGAAGCAGATGCACCAGATGATCCTGGACCGCATCGACCTCGAGCGCCTCAAGCGCCTCACCGCCGAGCAGTTCAAGCACGAGCTGGCTTTGCTGATCCAGCGCATCATCGAGGAGGAGCGCATCGTGCTGAACCAGCACGAGCGCCACCACCTGGTGCTCGACATCCAGCACGAGATGCTCGGCTTCGGTCCGCTCGAGCCGCTGCTGAACGATCCGAGCGTCTCCGACATCCTGGTCAATACCGCCAGCAAGGTGTATGTCGAGCGTCGCGGCAAGCTCGAACTCACCGACATCAGCTTCCACGACAATGCGCACCTGATCAAGATCATCGAGAAGATCGTCTCGCGCGTGGGCCGGCGGGTCGACGAATCGAGCCCGATGGTCGACGCGCGCCTGCCGGACGGCTCGCGTGTCAATGCGATCATCCCGCCGCTGGCGGTCGACGGTCCGCTGCTCTCGATCCGTCGCTTCGGCTCCTCGCCGCTGACGGTGCAGAACCTGCTCGACTATAAAAGCCTGACGCCGCCCATAATCCGGGTGCTGGAAAGCCTGGGGGCGGCCAAGGTGAACATCCTGATCTCGGGCGGCACCGGCAGCGGCAAGACCACCTTGCTGAACCTGATTTCCGGCTTCATTCCGGCCACGGAGCGGGTGCTGACGATCGAGGACGCGGCCGAGCTGCAGCTGCGCCAGCCGCACGTGGTGCGCCTGGAGACCCGTCCGCCAAATATCGAAGGCAAGGGCGAGGTGACCCAGCGCGCGCTGGTGCGCAACGCGTTGCGGATGCGGCCCGACCGCATCATCCTGGGCGAGGTGCGCGGCGCGGAGGCGCTCGACATGCTGCAGGCGATGAACACCGGCCATGAGGGCTCGCTCGCGACGATCCACTCGAATACTCCACGCGATGCGCTGTCGCGGCTGGAAAACATGGTCAGCATGGCAGGCGTCAACCTGACCGCGCGTGCGATCCGCCAGCAGATCGTCTCTGCGGTGACGGTGGTGGTGCAGGCGTCGCGGCTGACTGACGGCACCCGCAAGGTGATCAGCCTGCAAGAAATCACCGGCATGGAAGGGGACGTCATTTCGATGCAGGAAATCTTCCGCTTCGAGCAGAGCGGCGTCGACGCCGACGGCAAGGTGAAAGGGCGCTTCAGCGCCACCGGGGTCCGCCCGCGCTTCGCCGACCGCCTGAAGATGTTTGGCGTGCCGGTGCCGGAAGACACCTTCGATCCCGACCGGATCTTCGACTGAGGAGGCAGCATGGACGCGCTGTTCTACGCATTCGTGGTGTTCCTGTTCGCGGCCACGGTCCTCGCGATCGAGGGCGCCTACCTGTGGTGGATGGGCACGCACGGTGCGGCGGCGCGCCGCATCGCGCGCCGGCTGCAGGTCATGTCCGGCTCGTCCGGGCGCAGCGGCGAGCGGATCTCGATCCTCAAGCAGCGGCCCTACAGTCGCAATGTCGCCTTGGACCGGATCCTGCACCGCGTCCCGCTGGCGCACCGGATCGATGCCCTGCTGGTACAGTCAGGCACCGGCAACACGGTCGGACAGTTCCTGGCCTGGTCGCTCGGCTGCATGGCCGCCGCAGGCCTGGTGTCGCTCGCGTGGCCCCTGCCGGCCGCGCTCCGCATCGTGATGGCCCTGTTCGGGCTGTGCGTGCCTTGGGTCTTGCTGCGGCGTGCGCGCCAGCGGCGCCTGATCCGCATCGAGCAGCAGCTGCCCGATGCCGCCGACTTCATCGGGCGCGCCTTGCGCGCCGGGCACTCGTTCACCAACGTCCTCCAGATCGTCGGCAATGAGCTGGCGGAACCGCTCAGCGGCGAGTTCCGCATTGTCCGCGAGGAGATCAACTATGGCGTGCCCATGAACGAGGCGCTGCACGGCATGGCGGCGCGCATTCCGCTGACCGACCTGCGCTACCTGATCATCGCAGTGCTGATCCAGCGCGAATCAGGCGGCAACCTGGCCGAGATCCTGGGGAACATCAGCCAGATCATCCGTGCCCGCTTGAAACTGGTCGCGCATGTGCGCGTGCTGTCGGCGGAAGGACGGATGTCGTCGGTGATCCTGACCTTGTTGCCGTTCGCCGTGCTGGGCACGATGCAGATCATGAGCCCCAAGTATGCCAGCGTGCTCTGGAGCGACCCGAGAGGGATGCGCATGATCTGGTTCGGCCTCGGCCTGATGCTGATCGGCATTATCTGGATGCGCAAGATCATCCGCATCCGCATTTGAGACCGGCCTACGCTCCATCTAGAGGTGACCATGACATCCTCCCAGCTGATCTTCCTGCTCATCGTCCTGTGGGTCGTCTGCGGCCTCGTCTGGCTCGGCCTGGCCCTGTTCGCACCGCTGGCCCTGCGCGAACGCCTGCGCCACTTCCTCGGCAATGCGGAGCAGAGCCAACTGGACGCCGCGAATGGCTGGGTCGAGCGCGTCGCCAACGCGGCCAAGCCACTGAGCAAGCTGTCGATCCCCGACGAAGGCTGGGAAAAATCCAGCCTGCGCACGCGTTTCATGAATGCCGGCTGGCGCAATCCGTCCGCCCCGGCGCTGTATTTTGCGTCGAAGACCGCGCTGGCGCTGTTGCTGCCTGCGCTGGCCGCGCCGGTTGTCGTCTTCTACGGCAATGCATTGGCCGGCTGGCGCCTGATGGCCTTGCTGCTGAGCGCAGCAGCGCTCGGCTACTACCTGCCGAACATGATCCTCGAGCGCATCGTGAAACGGCGCCGCCGCGAGATTTTCGAAACCATCCCGGACGCGATCGACCTGATGACCGTTTGCGTCGAAGCTGGCCTGAGCCTGGAGCGGGCCGTGGTCAAGGTAGCGGGCGAAATCCACATCAAGAGCCCGGTGCTGGCGCAGGAGCTGCAGCTCGTCCTGATGGAAATGCGCGCAGGCTTCAGCAAGGAAAAGGCACTCCGCAATTTCGCGCTGCGTTCGGGCGTCGAGGACGTCGATACCCTGGTGGCCATGCTGATCCAGTCCGAGCGCTTCGGCACCAGCGTCGGCGAGTCGCTGCGCGTGCAGTCCGACAGCCTGCGCCACAAGCGCAGGGTAATGGCCGAGGAGTGCGCCGCCCGCATCGGACTGAAGCTGTTGTTCCCGCTGATCTTCTGCATATTCCCGATGCTGCTGATGGTGCTGCTCGGACCGGCCGTGATCCAGATTTCCGGGACCCTGGGCAAACTGACCGTTTCGCAATGAACACGAAGGAGTCCGATATGCCAAGCCTCACCCTGTTCGCACGCCTGGCGCTGCTGTGTGCCGGCGCCACCCTGGCGGCATGCGCGCCCATCGGCGGGCGGCCAGCCTTGAACCTGACGGCTGCGGCCGCCGCCGACGCCTACCTCGCCGGCCGCAACCATCATCTCGCGCGCCGCTACGACGAAGCGCGCGCCGCCTACCAGGCTGCGCTGCAAGCTGTTCCCGGTCACGTGGATGCCCGCAACGGGCTGGCCACGCTGTACGCGGAACAGCGCGAATTCGCCACCGCGATCGCGCTGTGGCGCGCATTGACCGAATCACTGACGCTGTCGTCCGGTCCCGGCAAGGCCTACCTGTTCAGCAACCTCGGCCATGCCTACTTCCTGAACGGGGAGTACGACCAAGCCCTGGTCTCGCTCGAGAAGGCCTGCCTGCTCGATCCGCTCAATCACCGTGCCTGGCAGCTGCTGGGCGACACCCTGCGCAAGCTGGGCCAGGAGGAGCGCGCGCAGCAGATGCTGAGCCAGGCCGAGGCCTTGCGCAACCATGACGTGCGCGCCGACTATGCCGCTGCCAGCAGCCGGCCCCAGGTCGCGGCGATCGACCGCGCACTCAAGGCGCCAGCGCGCGAGGAAGGAGGGTGGAGCCAGGTGCAGCTGCATGTCGGTACGGACGGCATGATGGAACTGCGGCGCGGCCCGATCCCGGCAAGCCCGTCTGCTCCGGCACGACCGTCGGAACCGGCGCCGGCGCCAATCATGCCGGGACGGGACGCGCCGGTCCTCGCGCTCGTCGAGCTGCGTAATGGAAATGGCGTGTCGGGCATGGCGCGCTCGCTGGCACGCCAGGTCGGCACCGACGGGCTGAAAGTGGCGCGCCTGTCGAACCACAAAGGCTTCGGCGTGCGCCAGACCCGCATCGAATATGAAGCGCCCCACCGCGCGGCGGCCGAACGTCTGGCCGGCCGTTTCGGCGGCGCGCAGTTGCAGGAGGTGGCCAGCTGTGCCCCGGCCAACCTGCGTGTGGTGCTCGGGCGCGATGTCGCCCGGCGCGGTTTCGTCCTGCGACCGGCAGCCCCCGCCGGCGATACGTCAGCGCCGGTACTGGCGTTGAACAAACCTGACTGAAAAAAGGTCCGTTTGCACGTTTGGCCGGCATCAAGCGTCGACCGATGGCTCCCGAGAGAATGGGCTGGTCTGCCTTCTCTCGGGAGCCTTCCATGAACCTTTCCTACCGCATTCATCTGATCCTGCTCGGCCTGCTGCTGGCAATCCTCAGTGCCTGCGCCCCTTCCGGTACGCAGCGCGGCACCGGTGAATACATCGACGATGCCGCCATCACCACCCGGGTCAAGACGGCTTTGGTCACCGATCCGCAGGTCAAGGCAACCGAGGTCCAGGTCGAAACCTACAAGGGAACGGTACAGCTCAGCGGCTTCGTCGATTCGGCCGAGAACGTCGCGCGGGCGGCACAACTGGCCCGCGAGGTGCCCGGCGTGAAAGAGGTGCGCAACAGCATGGTGGTCAGGCAGCGGCTCAACCAGTAGAGCTTACCCTGAGGCTTATTTCCAGCTGACCTTGCCCATGCCGTTGGTGTTGGCATTGCGCGTGGCCGGGTTGCCATAAACGGTGGCCGATCCCATGCCGCTCAGGTCGATCTCGGCCGCACGCGTCGCATGCACCGTCGCGCCGCCGAGGCCGCTCATGTCGAGGTCGACCGACTCGGCGCGCAGTCCCTGGGCTTCGAGGCTGCCGACACCGGCCAGCTTGGCGCGCAGCAGCTTGCTCTCGCCATTGACGCTGATGCGGCCGGCGCCACGCAGGCTGAGGTCGACGCGCTCGGCGCGCACGCCGTTCAGGGCGAGTCCGCCGACGCCGCCCAGGCGCGCATCGATATTGCGATAATTGCTGTTCATGGTGACCGATCCGGCGCCGTCGAGGGCGACCTGGATGGCATGGCCCGAGAAGCCAGTAACGGTCGATGCGCCCACGCCCTGCGAGGTGAACTCGGCGAGGTTCGGCACCGTCAGTTCGGCGCGCAGCTTCTCGCTCATGTCGCCACGGCGGGTATTGAAGGATTCGGTACCGATTTCCAGCGTGTCGCCGCGCTGGGCAGTGGTGATCCGCTGGACGAAGCGGCGGTCGCCCGAGACGACGAGGGAGGGCGTAGTGCCCTGGCGCAGGACGAGGTCGACGACGCCACCCAGTTTCACCTTGGTGACCTTGGCGTCGACGCTGCGGTTTTCACGCACGACGTCGTCGGCGACGACGGGGCTGGCGACCAGTGCGAGCGTGGCGGCGACGGCGGCGGCACTCAACAGTTTTTTCATGCTTGTTCTCCGGTAGGTTGTCGATGGAGGCACTATAGGCCGCTGTCCTGCCGCACCCGAGCCGATTGCGATGAACTGCGCAATCCACGGTCTGGAGCGTAAAAAAGCGGGCATGGCGCGCCATGCAGCGAGGCAGCTTCCGGATCGGTGCTCATGCTCCCGGCGTGGCGCGCCGGTAGACGCGCACATAATCCACCAGCATCCGCTGGGGCAGGACCGTGCTGCTGTCCGGATTGCCGGGCCAGGCACCGCCCACGGCCAGGTTCAGGAGCACGAAGAAGGGATGCTCGAATACCCAGTCACCCTTGACCAGGCTTGGCCGTGCCGTATGGTAGTGGATGCCGTCGCGATACCAGCGGATCTCGCCGCGTTCCCACTCGACCGCGAACACGTGGAAATCGTCCGCGAAGATGCCGCTCGCCAGGGTCGAGCGGCTGGTAAAAGCCTTGTCGCCTGAATAACCGGGACCGTGCAGCGTGCCGTGCACGTTCGACGGCTGCTTGCCGATGATCTCCATGATGTCGATCTCGCCGCTGCGCGGCCAGCCGACCTGCTTGATGTCCGCGCCCAGCATCCAGAAGGCCGGCCAGATGCCCTGGCCCTTCGGCACCTTGATGCGCGCCTCGAAACGGCCATGCATCTGTTCCATCAGGCCGGCGGTCTTGATGCGCGCCGAGGTGTAATCGTTGCCGCCATGGCGTTCCCGGCGCGCCTCGATGACGAGCATGCCATTCTCCACCCGGACGTTCTCCGGCCGGTCGGTGTAGTGTTGCAGCTCCTGGTTGCCCCAGCCGTGGCCACCGGTCTCCGCCACCCATTTCGTGCGGTCGAGCTGGCTGCCGTCGAATTCGTCGCTCCATGCCAGTGTCCAGCCGGCCGGCGCGTCTGCGGAGGTGGAGGCGCAGCCGGCGGCGGCCAGCGCAAGCAGCGTGGACAGGGTGAGGGCGAGAAGGCGGATCGGTTTCATGGGTCTCCTTGTGGCCTCAGGGCGCCGCCGGGGTGCGGGCCTGCTGCTGCCTGACGTGTTGCATGATGTTGAGGAAGGTATCGGTCCAGACTACCCGGCGATTGTCCGCGAGGAAGCGCAGCAGCTCCCGGTGGGCCTGCGCGGACACGCTGAGGTAGTCGCCCCCGATGCCGTGGAAGGTGAAGTTGACCATGGTCCCGCGCGCCATCGCCTGCTTGACGATGGCGATCAGCTCCGCGCCGCTGCTGCCGACGGGTGTCGCCACCGGCACCGCGAGCGGATCGAGCGTCTGCATCGCATCGATGACGCCGCTCCCGCCCGTGACCTTGATCGCGACGAAGCTGGCGCGCACCGCAGGCAGGTAGTCGCGGCCGCCGGCCAAGGTATCGCCGCAGGGCAGCGTGAGGGTGCGCTCCTGGCGTGCGTCGATCGCCGTCAGCATGGTGTTGGCCAGCAGGATCTGGTCACGCATCTGCTCCACGCTGGTGGTATCGAGGTCGCGGTGCGGCTCGACCCAGTGGCGCCCCGGTTTGCTGCGCGCGCACTGGTGGAACAAGCTGTGGTTGCCGAGTTCGTGCCCGCGCCGGGCGGCCGCGCGCCATTCCTCCATGCGCCGCGCCACCGCCGGATTCGACAGGGTCAGGTAAAAGCTGCCTTTCAGGCCATGCCGGTCGAGGGCGGGCAGGGCCTGGTCGAGCTGGGAATCGAGAGCATCGTCGTAGGCGAGGCTGACGGCGGCGCGCGCGCCGTGCGGCCAGGCGAACGACGTAGCGGCTTCGGCCGCCGCGGCGGCCGGCATGCCGGCATGCAATCCCGCGGCCAGGGCGAGCACACGCCCGAGCCATGTCCCGGCTGCCTTGAGACGTCCCGGCACCGCGCTTCCGGCAGTCCTGCCCGGATCTTGACCTCGCTTCATGTTCACCCCGTTCTTCAGCCACATATTGGAAACGTTACCAGAATGTCAAGGTGAATATAGCATTGGCGATTTTTGGATGTCAATCGCACAGCAGCGGCATGGTAGGCAGGGGCGCAGCGCAAGCTTCCCTCTCACGTCTGCCCAATGTTGCAAATCAGCCGCACTCCTGTTTATACCTACGCGGAATATTCCGTTGACAATTATTTTTGCCAAGCCTAATATTCAAACAAGGTATATGGAAACGTTTCCATGTACCGGGTGGAGAGTTGAAGCGCGATGCGAGCCTGAGCGATGAAGGATGAACGAGCGCAGCGCGCACCGCCTTGGCCCATGCCTGGCAGCGAGGACATCGGCACCGCGGCGGAGAGGTACCGGCGATAGGGACGACAGCAGGGACGACAGCAGCATCGCCGGCAGCGCACAGCCTGGATTCAGCCGGCACAGGTAGTGGAGACACCGTTGGATTGGGTGACGGTCATTTTAAAAAAAACAGGAGAGCACCATGTATTACCCCAAGGCTAAGCAGACATTGATGAGCCTGGCAGTAGCCAGCGCATGCGCGGCATTCATCCCGGCGCATGCCCAGGAAGTCGCCTCGACCCCAGGCGCCGCCGCCACCACCGACCCGGCAGCCCTGACCCCGCAGGAAGCCAGCACCCCATCCTCACCGGCCGGCGTCCAGACCGTCGTCGTGACCGGCCTGCGCGCCAGCCTCGAATCCTCGATGGCCCTCAAACGCAATGCGCAGGGCTTCGTCGACGGCATCGTCGCCGAAGACATCGGCAAGTTCCCGGATACCAACCTGGCCGAATCGCTGCAGCGCATCAGCGGCGTGTCGATCGACCGCAGCATCGGCGAAGGCTCGAAGGTCACCGTGCGCGGCGTCGGCCCCGACTTCAACCTGGTGCTGCTCAACGGCCGCCAGATGCCGACCTCGAACCTGGGCGACCGCCCGGGCCGCGCCTATGACTTCGCCAACATCGCCTCGGAAGCGATCTCGCAGCTGCAGGTCTACAAGTCGGCGCGCGCCGAGACCCCGACCGGCGGCATCGGCGCCACCATCAACGTGCTGACCGCGCGTCCGCTGGCGCGCCCGGGCCTGCAGGCCAGCATCGGCGTCAAGGGCGTGCATGACCGCTCGGCCGAGAACCTGCCGGAAGACGTCAAGCGCGGCGGCAAGGTGACCCCCGAAGTGTCTGGCATCTACAGCAACACCTCGGCCGACGGCCGCTTCGGCATCGGCCTGTCGGCCAGCTACCAGGAGCGCAACCTGGGCTACAACGTGGCCTCCGTCGGCAATGGCTGGAAGGGCCCCTTCCGCGGCGACGAGAACAACTGGGGCACGATTCCCCAGCCAGGCACCGATGGTTCGGAACGCATCACCAATCGTCCCGACCCGAGCGACCTGTACCAGGTTCCGCAGAACATGAACTACGCCATGAGCGGCATCCAGCGCCAGCGCACCAACGGCCAACTGGTGTTCCAGTTCGCGCCGAGCAAGGCCCTGACGACCACCCTCGACTACACCTATTCGGAAAACAAGATCCAGACCCGCCGCCAGGACGTGTCGGCCTGGTTCAACTTCGGCCCGTCCAGCAGCACCTGGACCGATGGCCCGGTGGCCGCCCCGTTGGTGTACACCGAGCTGATCCCGACCAACAACAGCGACATCGCGATGGGCGGCGCCGACTTCGCCACCAGGACCCAGAACAAGTCGCTCGGCTTCAATGCCGCATGGCGCGTCAACAGCGACCTGCGTTTCGAGCTCGACGCCCACAAGTCGACCGCCGAATCGAAGCCGGACAGCCCCTGGGGTTCGTCCAACACCCTGGGCACCTCGAGCTTCAGCCGCGGCGACACCAGCGTCGACTTCTCGCAGGACCTGCCGGTGCTGAGCATCAAGGGCGCCGATTTCGCACGCGCGCCGCAGCAGGTCACCGGCTCGGTGTTCGAGAACGGCTACGTGAAGAGCGAAGTCAAGCAGGTCCAGACCCACGGCAGCTGGAAGATGCTGGAAGCCTCCGAACTGAAGTTCGGCCTGGGCCATACCGACGTCAACAACCGCTCGGCCTTCTCGGTGCAGCAGCGCGACACCTGGGGCGGCGCCACCGTGGCGTCGGACTACCCGGCCAGCTACTTCCGGCCGGAGAGCCTGCGCCAGTACTTCGACAACATCGACGGCCACGACAACCCGAACCTGTTCAACACCTTCTACACCTTCGATTTCGGCCAGCTGCGCGAGCTGGCCGCCAGGGTGACGGGCCTGCCCGAGCTGTACCGGCCGAAGACCGTCTACGACACCGACCAGCGCACCCGCGAGAAGTCGAAGAGCCTGTACCTGCAGTTCAACACCGACTGGGACTTCGCCATGCCGGTGCACACCTCGGTTGGCGTGCGCTACGAGAAGACCGACGTCACCTCGACCGCGCTGGTGCCGATCGCGACCCAGATCAGCTGGGTCTCGCAGAACGAATTCCCGGTGAGCTTCGGCGCACCGAACTTCACCACCCTGACCGGCAAGTACAAGCACGTGCTGCCGAGCTTCGACGCCGACATCGACCTGCGTTCGGACATGAAGGGCCGCTTCAGCTACGGCGAAACCATCGGCCGCGCACGCTACGACCAGCTCACCGGCGGCCAGGTGCTCGACACCCTGGCCCGTGTCGAGGGCGGCACCGGGCGCCAGGGCAACCCGGGCCTGCTGCCGGTCAAGTCGAAGAACATCGACCTGGCCTGGGAGTGGTACTACAACAAGTCGAGCTTCGTCTCGCTCGGCCACTTCCGCAAGCGCCTGGAGAACTACGCCGGCCAGTCGCAGGTCGTGGCGCAACCCTTCAACCTGCGCACCCCGGTCGGCGGCGCCTACTGGAATGCGGCGCTGGCGAACGGCTGCTCGAACGCGGACACCACCTGCATCCGCAACTACATCTTCCGCAACTTCGCCGGCCAGCCGGGCGTGACGCGCGGTGCGGATGACGCCTCGGGCAACGCCACCGGCACCATCGTCGGCCAGCCGAACGACCCGGTCGCCAACTTCAAGATCACCAGCTACTCGAACCAGAAGGAAGCGCGCCTGCGCGGCCTCGAACTGAACGTGCAGCACATGTTCGGCAGCTCCGGCTTCGGCATCCAGGCGAACTACACCAAGGTGGATTCGGGCCTGCAGTACGACAACTCGAGCATCGGCGAGCAGTTCGCGCTGGTCGGCCTGAGCGACTCGGCCAACCTGGTGGGCATCTTCGAGAACGACAAGTGGAACGTGCGCGCGGCCTACAACTGGCGCGACAAGTTCCTGTCCTCGACCTTCGACGGCGCCGGTCCGAACCCGAACTACGTCGAGGCCTACGGCCAGCTCGACCTGAGCATCGGCTACAACGTCAGCAAGAACATCAGCCTCCAGTTCGAGGGCATCAACCTGACCGACGAGATCCGCCGCGTGCACGGCCGTAACGAACGCCAGGCGCTGTACGTGGAGCAGTCCGGTCCGCGCTACATGCTCTCGGCCCGCTACAAGTTCTAAAGACGGAAATGGAAAAACAGCGGACCCTGGCCTCTGCCATGGTCCGCTGCGTTCATTTTCGGGTTAGACTTGCCCGGAATTAGTTTTTATTAAAAACAAATATGGCGAGCACCACCATCAGGCATGTCGTCATCGTGGGCGGAGGCTCGGCCGGCTGGCTGAGCGCCGCCGTCCTCGCATCGGGCTTCCAGGCGCTGGAAAACGGTGGCCTGCGCGTGACGCTGATCGAATCGCCCGACGTGCCGACCATCGGCGTCGGCGAAGGCACCTGGCCGACCATGCGCGACACGCTGCGCGCCGCCGGCTTGTCCGAATCCGCTTTCTTCCGCGAATGCGACGCCGCTTTCAAGCAGGGCTCGCGCTTCAACCGCTGGGTCGACGGCGGCGACCACGATTACTACTTCCACCCCTTCGTGCTGCCCCAGGGCTGGGGCGAGGCCGACATGGCCGGCCGCTGGCTGGAACGCCACACCGACATTCCCTTCGCCGACCTGGTGACTTACCAGCCGCACCTGTGCGTGCACGGGCGCGCGCCCAAGCAGGCCGCCACGCCCGAATTCGCGGCGGTGGCCAACTACGGCTACCATTTAGATGCCGGCAAGTTCGGCCTGTTCCTCAAGAAGCATTGCCTGGAAAAGCTCGGCGTGCACTACGTGCCAGACCACGTAACAGGCATCCGCTCGCACGAGTTTGGCGAAAGGAGCGGCGACATCGCCGCCCTGCATACGAAAGCCCACGGCGAGCTGGCCGGCGACCTGTTCGTCGACTGCACCGGCATGCAGTCGCTGCTGCTCGGGAAACACTACGGCGTGCCCTTCATCCCGCAGCGTGGCGTCCTGTTCAACGACAGTGCGCTCGCCGTGCAGGTGCCCTATCTACGCGAAGACGATCCGATCGCCTCGCAGACCACGTCCACCGCCCAGGAAGCCGGCTGGATCTGGGACATCGGCCTGCCGACCCGGCGCGGCATCGGCCACGTGTACTCCAGCGCGCACACCGACGACGAAGCGGCCGAACGCGCGCTGCGCGCCTACATCCGCGCCACCGGCGGCCCCGAAGACATCCCCACGCCGCGCAAGCTCAGTTTCGAGCCCGGCTACCGCGAACGCTTCTGGCACCGCAACTGCCTCGCCATCGGTTTGTCCGCCGGCTTCATCGAGCCGCTGGAAGCCTCGGCGTTGGCCATGGTCGAATTATCGAGCGCGATGCTGCTCGACGAGATGCCGGCCACGCGCGAACAGATGGACCTGTGCGCCCGGCGCTTCAACGAGACCTTCACCTACCGCTGGGAGCGGGTGATCGACTTCCTGAAGCTGCACTATGTCCTGAGCCGCCGCGACGGCGCGCTCGACCCGAACGGCTACTGGCGGGACAACCGGAGCAAGGAGACCATCCCGCAGCGCGTCGCCGACCTGCTGGCGCTGTGGCGCCACCGTCCGCCTTCGCGCTACGACTTCAACCGCATCCAGGAAGTCTTCCCGGCGGCGAGCTACCAGTACGTTTTGTACGGCATGGGTTTCAAGCCCGAACCCGGCCCGGCCCGGCGCGAGCGCGTCGGGGAGGGCAATGGCGCCATGGCCGACGGCTTCCTGCGCCAGGCGGCCGACCTGACGCGCCGCATGCTGCCGGCGCTGCCGGACAACCGCACGCTCATCGCGCACATCGTGCGCCATGGCTTGCCCATCAAATGACCAGACAACGATAACCAGAGACGACCACCATGGCCAAGCCAGTACTGCTGAATAACATCGACCACAAGGACCTGCGCGTCAATACCCGCCACGGCCGCGGGCTGGACGACAGCCACGCCTACGTGCAGACCTTCGCCGCCGAGTTCCGCCTCCTGCAGGCCCATTACCCGATCATCTTCCGCAAGCAGAGCGAAGCCCATCCCTACGAGCCGGTCGCCCTGTTCGGCTTCGAAACCGACGAGAACCTGTTCCTGGAAGAAGACCGCTGGGACGCGCCCACCCTGCCGCTGCTGGTGGAGCGCCTGCCTTTCCTGATCGGCCGCGAGGGCGACGAGCTGATGATCCACATCGACGTCGACAGCCCGCGCGTCGGCACCGCCGAGGGAGAACCGATCTTCCTGCCGCACGGCGGCATGAGCCCCTACCTCGAGCACGTCAACTCGATGCTGCTGACCATCCATGAAGGCATGGGGTCCAACGCGGCCTTCATCGACGCATTGGAAAAGCACGAGCTGCTCGAAGGCTTCTCGCTCGACATCACCCTCGACGACGGTTCGCAGAACCGCCTGGCCGGCTTCTACACCATCAATGAAGAGCGCCTGGCCGCGCTGGACGCCGCGGCGCTCGACAGCCTGCACAAGGCCGGCTGGCTGTCCGCCATCTACTTCCAGATCGCGTCGCTGTCGAATTTCCGCGCGCTGATCGACCGCAAGAATGCCCGCCGTGCTGCCCGCGCCTGAACCGATCCGGGAACTCAGCGGCCTGACGCCGCGCGACCTCGGCCCCGGCATTCTCGAGTCCACCGAACCGATCGTGCTGCGCGGCCTGGTGGCAGGGTGGCCGATGGTCCAGGCCGCGCGCGCCTCCAGCGCCGCCGCCGACGCCTACCTGCGCCGTTTCTATCGCGACGCCACCGTCAACGCGATGCTCGGCCCACCGGAGATCGAAGGCCGCTTCTTCTACAACGAGGCGATGGACGGCTTCAACTTCGCCCCGGTGCGCGTGCGCCTCGACAAGGTGCTGGCCGAACTGGAGCGCTACCGCGGTGTCGAACATCCACCGGCGATCTACGTCGGTTCGACCACCGTCGACACCTGCCTGCCGGGCTTCCACGACGAGAACCGCATCGACCTGGGCGGACGCGACGCGCTCGGGTCGATCTGGATCGGCAACCGCACCCGCATCGCCGCCCACTACGACCTGCCGGACAACCTGGCCTGCGTGGCGGCCGGCCGGCGCCGCTTCACCCTGTTCCCGCCGTCGCAGGTCGAGAACCTGTACATCGGCCCGCTCGACCTGACGCCGGCCGGCCAGGCCATCAGCCTGGTCGATTTCCTGCAACCCGACCTGGCGCGCTTCCCGCGCTTCGCAGGCGCCATGGAACATGCGCTGGCGGCGGACCTGGCGCCGGGCGACGCGCTGTTCATCCCCAGCATGTGGTGGCACCACATCCAGGCGCTGGAAGACTTCAACGTGCTGGTGAATTACTGGTGGCGCCAGTCCCCGGATTACATGGACACGCCGATGAACGCGATGATGCATGCCCTGATGAGCGTGCGTGACCTGCCGCTCGAGCAGCGCAAGGCCTGGGCTGGATTGTTCCGCCACTACGTGTTCGAAGCCGATGACGAGACCGCGGCCCATATTCCGCCGCACGCGCGCCGCGCGCTCGCGCCGATGGATGCCGACAGCGTGCGCGGCATCCGCGCCCAACTACTGAAAAGAATGAACCGCTGAGGAGACAAGGATGGAAAACGGATCGAATGGCATGGGCAAGCCCATACGCCGCGTCGTCATCGCCGGCGGCGGCACCGCCGGCTGGATGGCGGCCGCCTGCATCTCGAAGGTGCTGGGCAAGCGCCTCGACATCAAGCTGGTCGAGTCCGACGAAATCGGCACCGTGGGCGTGGGCGAGGCCACCATCCCGACCCTGCTGAACTTCCACAACCTTCTCGAGATCAACGAGCAGGAGTTCATGGCCGAGACCAAGGCCACGTTCAAGCTCGGCATCAGTTTCGAAAACTGGCGCAACGTAAACGAGGACTACATCCACTCGTTCGGCCTGACCGGCACCGACCACTGGACGGCCGGCTTCCAGCACTTCTGGCACAAGGGCCGCGAGCGCGGCCTGGCCGGCGACTACGGCGACTACTGCCTGGAGCTGCGCGCCTCGCAGGAGAACAAGTTCGCCCACCTGCCGCGCAACGGCATGAACTACGCCTACCACCTGGATGCGAGCGCCTATGCGCGCTACCTGCGCAAGTTCAGCGAGCGCTTCGGGGTGCAGCGCATCGAAGGCAAGATCGTCGACGTCAGCACCAGCGCATTGAGCGGACAGGTGCGCTCGATCACGCTCGATTCGGGCGTGGATATCGAGGGCGACCTGTTCATCGACTGCACGGGCTTTCGCGCGCTGCTGATCGGGCAGGCGATGGGCGTCGGCTACGAGAACTGGTCGCATTGGCTGTTCAACGACAGCGCCGCCGCGCTGCAAACCAGCTCGGTACGCGGCGCGATCCCGCTCACGCGCTCGATCGCGCATCCCTTCGGCTGGCAATGGCGCATCCCGCTGCAGCACCGCGTCGGCAACGGCATCGTGTTCTCGAGCCGCTACGTGGAAGAGGGCGCGGCTATTCAAACGCTGCTGGGGAACATCGAAGGCGAAGCCTTGATGAAGCCGCGCGTCATCAGGTTCACGCCGGGCCAGCGCCGCGAGATCTGGAAGAACAACGTGGTCGCGGTCGGCCTGTCGAGCGGCTTCCTGGAGCCGATCGAATCGACCAGCATCCACCTGATCCAGCGCAGCATCATCCGCCTGATGCAGATGTTCCCGACCAGCGGCATCGTGCCAAGCGACGTCGCCGAATTCAACCGCCAGGCCTGGGAAGAGGTGGAGAAGATCCGCGACTTCATCATCCTGCACTACAAGGTCAACAACCGGATCGACGCGCCCTACTGGAAGGACGCGCGCGACATGGAAGTGCCGGCCTCGCTCCAGCACCGCATCGACCTGTTCCGCGAAACCGGGCGCGTGTTCCGCATCGCGAACGAGCTGTTCGCCGAGAACTCGTGGGTCCAGGTGATGCTGGGGCAGGGCATCATGCCCTATCGCCACCACCAGTCGGCCGACCTGATGGGAGACGAGGAGTTGACGCACTTCCTCGGTTCGATCAAGGGCCAGATCGACCGTACCGTGGCCGGCCTGCCCTCGCACCAGGCCTATGTGGAGCGTTACTGCTCGGCGCCGAAGTAGGGTGGGAGGCCTACCAGCCGTGCTGCAGCACGTGCAGCCAGGTGCCGGCGCTGACCGCCAGGGCGATGCCGGCCATGCCCCCGAGGACGCGCGCTTCGCGCCGGTTGCGCGACCTGAACTCGCGCCATGCAAGCCAGGCAAGGCCTAGTCCGATCAGGCCGTTCGCGACGAGCATGGCGTTCATGCCCTGCGCAGCCTCAGTCCCATTCCATCGCGCCTTTCTTCCATTCGTAGGCGAAACCCACCGTCAGCAGGCCCAGGAAGACCATGACGGCCCAGAACCCGGCGCTTCCGAGCTCCATCAGGGCTGCGGCCCAGGGGAACAGGAACACCACCTCCAGGTCGAACACGATGAACAGGATCGCGATCAGGTAGTAACGCACGTCGAACTTCATCCGTGCATCGCTGAAGGCTTCGAAGCCGCATTCGTAGGCGGACAGCTTTTGCGCGTCCGGCCGGTGCGGCCCGAGCGTGCGGCCCAGCAGTTGGGGCACGACGCCCACGCCGATGCCGATGAGGATGAAAAGCAGGACGGGCAAGTATTCAGAAATATCCATGATCGTTCATTCAGTTAGAAACTATCTTCAGGCCGACGATGCCGGCGCCAATCATCGCGATGCACAGCAGCCGTGCCGGCGAGGCCGATTCGCCCAGCAGCACGATGCCGATGATCGCGGTGCCGATCGCACCGATGCCGGTCCATACCGCATAAGCCGTGCCGACCGGCAGGGTCTTCAGTGCGTGCGCCAGCAGGCCAAAGCTGACCGCCATGGCCAGCAGCGTGCCGACCGTCGGCCACAAGCGGGTAAAACCTTCCGTGTACTTGAGGCCAATCGCCCAGCCGATCTCGAACAGGCCCGCAACGACGAGAATCGCCCATACCATGATAGTTTCTTTCGCAAAAAAGTGAAGGGTTAACGGGACCGCGCGCAGTCTATATCTTTAAACAAGATGGAAAAAGTCAGAAGCTATCAGTAAAATTGAAAGATGGCTTTCGATCTCGACAATCTGCGCGTTTTTCTAGCGGCAGTAGACCACGGTTCCTTCTCCGCCGCCGCGCGCGTGTTGGGGCGCGTGCCTTCCGCCATCAGCATGGCAATTGCCAACTTGGAAGCGGAGCTCGACCTGCAGCTGTTCGACCGCAGCGGCCGCGAGCCGCGTCCCACCACGCATGCCGCCGTGCTGCTGCCGCAGGCGCGCCTGCTGGTGGAACAGTTGCGGCGCCTGAACGGCCATGCGCTGGCGCTGAACCAGGGGCTGGAGACCTCGTTGACGATCGCCCTGGTGCCGGAACTGCTGGCGGCGGCGCCGTGGAGCGAAGCGCTGCGCCTGCTGGCGCTCGACTATCCGCTGCTGAAGGTCGAAGTGCTCACAGCGCCGCAGGCCGACGCGCTGGCCATGCTGCAGAGCGGGCGCGCCGACCTTGCCCTGGTCTACGAGCGCTACGGGCGCAAAGCGGACGAGGCGTTCGAAGAGGTGGCCGAGGAAAGGCTGGTGGCCGTGGTCGCGCCCGGCCATCCCCTGTGCGAACGCATGGGCCGGGAAGCGATCCGCGACGAAGACCTGCTGGCCGAGCGCCAGGTCTTGATCGCGGGACGCGATACCGAGTACGTCGACAAGCGCATCGCCATCGCGCGCCTGCAGTGGCGAACCGACAACCCGGCCGCGGCGCTGGCGCTGGTGAAGGCGGGACTGGGCTGGGCATGGCTGCCCTCCGGCCTGGTGCGCGAATTCCTGGAGCAGGGCGAGCTGGTCGAGATTCCGACCGCGAACTTCACCAACGTGCTGCGCTTTTTCGTGGACGTCATCTGGAACAACGAGCGAGCGCCGGGCCTGGCGGCGCAGCGCTTCATCGCCCTGATGGAAGCGCTGCGCCAGGACGAAAAAAATGCCCGCTCACGGAGCGGGCATGGGTAGGGACGTGCCGGAGCTCAGGCCGCCGCCACCGGCTGCTTGTGCAGGTTCGCGTATTTCACGCCGAAGTACAGGATGAACAGGTAGCACACCGCAGGCACCAGGAAGGATGGCTGCAGGCCGATGGTGTCGGCAAACATGCCCTGGACAAAAGGCACCACGGCGCCGCCGACGATGGCCATGCACAGGATGCCCGAACCCTGGCCGGTGAACTTGCCCAGGCCGTGCAGCGCCAGGCTGAAGATGGTCGGGAACATGATCGAATTGAACAGGCCGACCGCGATGATCGCCCACATGGCCAACTGGCCTTCGCCGAAGGTGGCCGCCAGCACCAGCGCGATCGAACCGAGGGCATTGAAGGCCAGGGTCTTGCCCGGGCTAACGTAGCGCATCACGGCGAAGCCGATGAAGCGGCCCACCAGCGCGCCGCCCCAGTACAGGCTGACGTACTGCGCCGCATCGGCGTGGCTCAGGCCCGCGATGTTGCCCTCGCCGAGGAAGTTGATCAGGAAGCTGCCGATGCTGACCTCCGCGCCCACATACAGGAAGATCGCGACCGCGCCCAGCACCAGGTGGCGATAGGCCATGGCGCCGCCCTTGCCGTCGGTGGCCGGTGTGCCGTCGTCGGCATGGCTGATCTTCGGTAGCCTGGCCAGCGCGAACAGCACCGCCAGCAGCGCCAGCGCCGCGGCCAGGCCCAGGTAGGGACCCTGGACCGCTGCGGCTTCGGCGGCCTTGTGCGCGGCCTGCTCGGCGGCAGGCAGTGCCGCCAGCTGCTCGGCGCTCAGCGCGACCGTGGACAGGATCAGGATGCCGCCCAGCGCTGGCGCCACCGTGGTGCCGAGCGAGTTGAAGGCCTGGGTGAGCGTGAGGCGGCTGGAGGCGGTACGCGCGGGTCCGAGCACCGTGACGAACGGGTTGGCCGCTACCTGCAGGATCGTGATGCCGCTCGCCAGCACGAAGAGGGCGAACAGGAACAGGCCGTAGCCGCCTTTCGAGGCCGGGTAGAACAGGGCGCAGCCGGCGGCCGCGATCGTCAAGCCGGTGACGGCGCCTTTCTGGTAGCCGATCTTGCGGATCAATGCCCCGGCCGGCAGCGACACGATGAAATAGGCCCCGAAGAAGCAGAACTGCACCAGCATCGCCTCCAGGTAGGTGAGGGTGTAGATCGACTTCAGGTGCGGGATCAGGACATCGTTGAGCGAGGTGAGCAGGCCCCACATGAAGAACAGGATGGTGACGATGACTAGCGCGCCGGTGTGCGGGTTGTGCTCGGACTCGAGCGCCTGCGCCGCCGGCGCCGGTTTCTGGACGGTGTTCTGCATGGGGTCTCCGTTTATTGCAGGGTCGCGATATGGTCCGACAGCATCGCGGATACGCCGCGCAGCGCCGGGTACTGCTCGGTAATCAGGTAGGTCGGGATGCGTGCGAGGTAGGGACCGAGACGCCCCTTGTCTTCGAAGCGTGCGCGGAAAGCCGATTCGGTGAACAGTTTACCAAGCCTTGGCACGATGCCGCCACCAATATACATGCCACCGGTCGCGCCCAGGGTTAGCGCGACGTTGCCCGCCACGCTCCCCAGCACCGCGCAGAAGATCCCGACCGTCCTGGCGCAGTCGGCGGACGTGCCGTCGATCGCGGCCTTGGTGATGGCCGGGGCATCGATGCGCTGGCCGCTCAAGACCCAGTGGATCAGCTCCAGTCCCATGCCCGACAACAGGCGCTCGGCCGACACGTGGCCGTATTCTCCCCACAGCGCTTCCAGGATCGCCACTTCTTCTTTCGTGGACGGCGCGAAGCTGACATGCCCGCCTTCGCCGGCCAGCGCGATCCAGCGCTTCCCGGCCGGGATCACGCCCGATACCCCGAGTCCCGTGCCCGGGCCGATCAGGCCGATGGGGCGCGCATTTCTCCCATCCTGCAGTTCGATGCCGCCGCCGATGCGCTGTCGCCCCTCGGCCGCCAGGTGCGGCAGCGACATCGCCAGCGCGGCAAAGTCGTTCACCACCAGCAGGGTGTCCAGGCCCTGCTGCCGGCGCAGCTCCTCGATCGAGAAGCTCCAGTGGTGGTTGGTCATGCTGACCCGGTCGTCCTCGACCGGATTGGCGATGGCCAGCGCCGCATGGCGCACGCGCTCCACCGCCAGACCGCGGCCGGCCGCCTTGTCAAGATAGGCCCGCATGGCTTGCCCCAGGGTGGCATGGTTGGCGCAGGCCAGCACCTCGATATCGTCGAAGCCCTCGCCCGACTGCAGGGCGAAGCGGGCGTTGGTGCCGCCGATGTCGGCCAGCAGCTTCATTGCAGCTCCCCGCAGCGCACGGCATCGGCTTCGCTGGCTGCGCCGCCGGCGATTTCGATGCTGGTGAAGGCGGCGGCGAAAGCGGCGTCGCTGGTCACGCTGAAGGGCGTGTCCACTTTCGTCAGGTCAGTCCCCTTGGCCTGGAAACAGGCCAGCGGAATGGCGACGGTCTGCTTGCCCTTGCCGGCCAGGCGCTTGAACAGGGCGCTGGCGTCGAGGCTGCCCTCGCCCATGCGCATCGTGACCTTGCCGGCCGGTGCCTTCGATACGATGGTGTCAAAGCGCAGCGCCGCGTTGGTAGCGGCGGCCGCCGGCAGCACCATGGGGCGGGCGCCACGGGCCTCGATGGTGGCCGGGCCGGTCCAGGTGACGAGCTTGGCGTCCTGCTGGGTATTCACCTGCGAGGTCTGCACGCTCACACCCGGCAGGCTGAAACTCGCGTTCAGGTCGGCGCCCAGCACCAGCGTCTGCTGGCCGCTGCGGATCGCCAGCGGGAAGCTGGCGCGGTCGGCCTGGCTGAAGACCGGGAAGCTGTTGCTGACGCCGCAGCCGCCGGCCGGATAGGTGGTATCCAGCTTGCCGAGCTTCGAACGGGTGGCGGCCTTGAGGCCATGGCCGTAGGCGAACAGCGGCGCGTAGTTGCTGTCGCCAACGTTCAAATCGGTCTGGCACACCGACTTCGGCCACGAGAAGGGCAGCTTGCCGCTGAAGTCGTAGCGTTTGCTGCCAGATACCAGCAGGTCCGACACGCCCTTGCCCTCGGTGCCCGGCAGCCAGGCGGCCACGAACACGTCCGACAGGTTGAGCAAGTCGTTCACGTAGAGCGGGCGGCCCGAGACGAAGACGGTCACCACCGGCTTGCCCTTGCCGGCGACCTGCTGCAGGACGGCCAGGTCTTCCGGATAGCGGCTGGAATGGCGCAGCGTGCCGCTGGGGCCGATGTCGCCGTCGCCTTCGGCATACGGGCGCTCGCCGATCACGGCCACCACCACGTCGAATCTCGACACGTCGACACCCTTGCCGTCGACGCTGAAGCTGACATTGTCCTGGCCGGCCGCTTCGCTGATGCCGGCCAGGATCGTGTCGCCATTGGGGAAGTCGGCATTGGTGTTGGCGGTGCCCTGCCAGGTGATCGACCAGCCGCCGCTCTGGTTCGACATGTCGTCCGCGCTCTTGCCGACCACGAGGATCCGCTTGCCGCGTGCGATCGGCAGCACTGGCTGATCGTTCTTGAGCAGCACCAGCGACTCGCGCACCGCGCGGCGCGCCAGCTCGCGCGGCTGCATGACCTCGTCCTTGCCAGCGTAGGCGTTCTGCGCCGGGCTCTTGTCGAACAGGCCGGCGCGCAGCTTGACGCGGATGATGCGGCTGACGGCGTCGTCGATGCGCGCCATCGGAATCTCGCCGCTTTCCACCTGCCTGATGGTGTTGGCAATGAAGGCTTTCCAGTCGTCCGGCACCATGATCATGTCGTTGCCGGCATTGATGGCGGCCGCGCAGCTGTCGTTGCGGCAGCCCGGCACTTCGCCGTGGCCGTTCCAGTCGGTGACGACGAAGCCGTCGAAGCCCATCTTCGTCTTGAGCACGTCGGTGAGCATGGCGCGGCTGCCGTGCATCTTGCCGTAGTCGGTGCCGCCGGCGACGTCGTTCCAGGAGTTGAACGAGGACATCACCGTCTGCACGCCGGCCTCGAGCGCCGGGTAGTAGCCGGCGCCATGGATGTTGATCATCTGCGAGCGGCTAGCCTTGTTGACGCCGCGGTCCTTGCCGGACTCGGTGCCGCCGTCGCCGATGAAGTGCTTCGCGGTAGCGATGGTGTTGGCGTCGTCCTTGAGCATGCCCTGCATGCCGCGCACGTAGGCGCCGGCATAGCTCTTCACGATCTCCGGATTCTCGGAATAGCTCTCGTAGGTGCGTCCCCAGCGGTC
Organism: Massilia sp.; assembly: GCF_046293535.1. Lineage (NCBI taxonomy): Bacteria > Pseudomonadati > Pseudomonadota > Betaproteobacteria > Burkholderiales > Oxalobacteraceae > Massilia > Massilia sp. Next base: position 100,260 of record NZ_JBKBOV010000007.1, read on the forward strand.
GTCGCGCACCACCGCCAGGGTGGGGCCGAACACCCAGGCGATGCCGCTGGCGCGGGTGGCCTTGGCGGTGGCCGCGCCGATTTCCTCCAGCAGTTTCGGGTTGCGCGCCGCGCCCAGGCCGATGTTGTGCGGGAACAGGGTGGCGCCGAACACGTTGTTGTGGCCGTGGACGGCATCCGTGCCCCACACGACCGGCACCTTGACCGCCATGTCGGTGGCCATCGAGGCTTCGTGGTAGCGCTGCGCCAGCGCCAGCCATTCGGCCGCCTTGGCATGCTTGTTCCCGTTCGGCCAGCTGCCGCCGCCGTTCAGCACCGAGCCGAGGTAATAACGTTTGACGTCTTCCGGCGTGGCGCTCTTGATCTCGGGCTGGGTCATCTGGCCGACCTTCTGGGCCAGGGTCATCTTGCTGACGATGTCGCGAACGCGCTGTTCGAGCGCCGCGTCCCTGGCGATGGCGCTGCGCACCGTCGGCCAGTCGTTCAGGGGGGCTGCCGTAGCAGGGAGGGCCAGCGCGATGGCCAGCGCCAGTACCGGGTTGCGAAGCATGGGTTTCATTGGGTCGTCTCGCTGTCTTGTTGTATGTTCGTCTTATTCGCCGCGCAGGAAGGAACGGTACCACTTGCCGCTGCCCTTCAGGCGCCGCTGCTGGGTCGTGTAATCGATGTGGACGAGGCCGAAGCGCTTGCGGTAGCCCTCGGCCCATTCGAAGTTGTCGAGCAGGCTCCAGGCGAAGTAGCCCTTCACCGGTGCGCCGTCCGCGATGGCCGACTTCAGGGTGGCCAGGTGGCGCATCAGGTAATGGCGGCGCCCGACGTCGTCGATCTCGCCGTCCGCTCCTACCTGGTCGTCGTAGCAGGAGCCGTTTTCGGTGACGTACATCGGGCCCGGACGGTAGTCGTTCTCGATGCGCAGCAGGAGCTCGGCCAGGCCTTGCGGCGCCACTTCCCAGCCCATGAAGGTGGTCTCGGCGCCGGGAGCGGGCGGCAGCACCCGCGCCGACAGGGGGCCGTGGCCCGGGGCGTGCTGGATGGTCTCGGGGAAGTAGTAGTTCACGCCGAGGAAGTCGGTCGGCACCGCGATGGCCTCGAGGTCGCCCGGCAGCACCACCGGGGCGGCAGCGCCGATCGCTTCCAGGACCGCCTTCGGGTAGCCGCGGCCGTAGAGCGGATCGAGGAACCAGCGGTAGCGCAGGCCATCGTGGCGTTCGGTGGCGGCGATGTCCTCTGGCTGGCTTGACGCGGGGCGCACCGGATGCAGGCTGAGGGCGAGGCCGGCCTTGGCATTGCGGACGTTGGCGCGGATCAGCGGCACCGCCTTGCCGTGCGAGAGCAGCACGTGGTGCGCCACCTGCAGCGCGGTCTTGAAGTCGGTATTGCCCGGGGCATGCCAGCCTTCGTAGTTGCCGATGATGGACGTGCACCAGGGTTCGTTGTGGGTGATCCAGTGCTGGACGCGGTCGCCCAGGCGGCGCGTCACCGCATCGACAAACGCCAGATAGGCGTCGACGGTGGCGCGCTCGTTCCAGCCGCCGCGGTCTTGCAAGAACTGCGGCAGGTCCCAGTGGTAGAGCGTGGCCCAGGGCTGCAGGCCGCGCTCGAGCATGCCGTCCACCAGGCGCGAATAAAAATCCAGGCCCTTGTCGTTCGGCTTGCCGCCCACCTCGGAAAAGACGCGCGGCCAGGCGATCGAGAAGCGATAGGCGTTCAGCCCCATGTCGCGGCCGATGTCGAAGTCTTCCGGCCAGCGGTGGTAGTGGTCGCAGGCGACCAGGCCGCTGGAGCCGTCCTTGATGTTCCCCGGCGTGGCGGCGAAACGGTCCCAGATCGACTCGACCCGGCCGTCCTCCTGGCCGGCGCCTTCGATCTGGTACGACGAGGTGGCGCAGCCCCACAGGAAGTCGGGGGCGAAATCGCCGCGCATTGGCGCGCTCGGCTCGGGACGGGATGCTGTTGTCATGGTCTGGTCTGGTTAAGCTCGTTACGCTAGGATATTTGGAAAGCTTTCCAATTGCAATCTAAAAAAAAGGCCGCGCTGGCGGCCCGCCCGTTTATTTCTTTTTGCCGCGCGTGCGTTTGGCCGCGTTCTCGCCGGCCGCGCTCTCGCTCGGCCCCTTGGCAAGCGAAGCGCGCAGCGTCACGCTTACCGGGAAGGTGCGCGTCACCGGACGGTGCAGGTCGTAGCAGCGGTTGAGCAGGGCGTTCAGGCCATTGAGCGTCATCTCGCGCCAGGGCATGTGCACGGAGGTCAGGCGCGGGGCCGAGAACGCGGCGCTCGGGGTGTCGTCGTAGCCGATCACCGACAGGTCGCGCGGCACGCTGATGCCGGCTTCCTGGAAGTAGGCCAGCGCCCCCACCGCCATCTCGTCGTTGGCGCAGAACAGGGCGGTGCACCTGGTGCCCGAATCAATCAGCGCCTTGGCCGCCGACCAGCCGCCCTGGGGAGAAAAGTCGCTTTCCATGGTCCAGACCTTGTTCGTGTCGATGCCCTCGGCTTGCAGCTCGCGCATGAAGCCGTCGATGCGGGCCACGTTGTCGGCCAGCGCCGCCGGGCCCGCGATCACGGCGATGTCGCGGTGCTTGTAGTCGAGCAGGGTACGCGCGGCCAGGCGCCCGCCCAGCACGTGGTCGACCGTGAAGCACTGCTCGGGGATCTGCTTGAATTCGTGGTTCAGCGCGACGATCTGCTTCTGCTTGCCGCCCAGGGCGGCCAGGTCCTCGTCGTTGAGGGCGCTGGTCATCATGACGATGCCGTCGCAACCGCGCTCGACCAGGAATTCGATGCCCTCGATGGCCTGGCGTCGGGCGTCGCCCAGGCCGACACCGAAGGCCACCACCATGTGCAGGCCGGCGGCGCGCAGTTCGGTGTCGATGATCTGCAGGATCGGGGTATAGAAGGTGCCGCTCAGGACCGGGATGTAGACGCCGACCATCCGGCTGGTGCCGGACAGCAGCGCGCGCGCCGCATGCGAGGGGCGAAAGCCCAGCTCGTCGATCGCCTTGCGCACGCGGGCCAGGGTGGCCGGCGATACCGAACCCTTGCCGCTGACTACGCGCGAAGCGGTGCCGAGCCCGACGCCGGCGAGGCGCGCTACGTCCTTGATGGTTGCCACTGACGATCCCTATCCTGTTGTCTGGTTATTCGATGAACACCGAAGCATACTGTATTCATTTGACACTGGCACCTGTCATCACAGGCGCTTGCCGCTGGCCGGATCGAACAGCGACACCCGCGCCGCATCGATGTCGAAGCGCACCGCCTGACCGGTCGACAGCGGCCGCGGGTCGTGCACGATGCAGGAAAGCTGGTGGCCGCCGCAGTCCAGCCAGACGACCTGGTGGTTGCCCATCGGCTCGACCAGCGTCACGCTCGCCTGCAGGGAGCCGCCCGGGACCAGGTGGATGTCTTCCGGCCGCACCGCCAGCGTCACCGCGCCGCATGGCGCCGCGCAGTCCAGCGTCAATGCGCCCGCGCTGAAGCGGCCCTGCTCGGCCCGTCCTTCGACGAAGTTCATCGACGGCGAGCCGAGAAAACCCGCGACGAAACGGTTGGCCGGGCGCCCGTAGACTTCGCCCGGCGTGCCGATCTGCTGGATGCGGCCGCCCTGCATCACGACGATGCGGGTGGCCAGGGTCATCGCCTCGGCCTGGTCGTGGGTCACGTAGATCATGGTCGAGCCGAGCGCCGCGTGCAGCATCTTGAGTTCGCGGCGCAGCTCGGCGCGCAGCTTGGCATCCAGGTTCGAGAGCGGTTCGTCGAACAGGTAGACGCCGGCCTCGCGCACCAGGGCGCGGCCGATTGCCACCCGCTGGCGCTGGCCGCCCGAGAGCTGGGCGGGCTTACGGTCCAGCAGGGACTCGAGCTGCAGCATCTCGGCCGTCTTGCGCACGCGGCGCCGGATTTCCGCCTTGGGTGCGCCGGACATGCTCAGGCCGAAAGACATGTTCTTCTCGACCGTCATGGTCGGGTACAGCGCATATGACTGGAACACCATGCCGATCCCGCGTTCGCTCGGATCGGCATGGCTCATGTCGACCCCGCCGATCTCGATCGCTCCATCGGCCAGGTCGATCAGGCCGGCGATGCTGTGCAGCAGGGTCGACTTGCCGCAGCCCGAGGGCCCGAGCAGGACCAGGAATTCGCCCGGCTCGACCTGCAGGTCGAGGTTGCGGATGACCTGGTTGCCGCCGCGGGTGATGCAGAGCTTGCGGAGATGGACGTTCGACATGCTCGTTTATCCTTTGACGGCGCCGGCGGCGATGCCGCGCACGAACCAGCGTCCCGAAATGAAGTAGATCGCCAGCGGCACGCTTGCCGTCAGCATGGTCGCGGCCATGTTGACGTTGTACAGGCGGGTGCCGGTGGTGGTGTTGATCACGTTGTTCAGCTGCACGGTCATCGGCGCATTGTCGCGGCCCGCGAACACCAGGCCGAGGATGTAGTCGTTCCACACCCCGGTGACCTGCATGATGGCGGCAACCACGATGATCGGCAGCGACATCGGCAGCATCACCTGCAGGAAGATGCGCCAGAAGCCGCCGCCGTCGATGCGCGCGGCCTGGAACAGCTCCTGCGGCACCGAGGCGTAGTAGTTCCGGAACAAAAGCGTCATGATCGGCATGCCGAAGATGACGTGCACCAGCACGATGGCCGGCAGCGACCCGAACACGCCGGCGCGCGCCATCATCCACACCAGCGGATAGATCATCACCTGCACCGGGATGAAGGCGCCGGCCAGCAGCACCCCGAACAGCAGCTTGGCGCCGCGCGGCTTCCAGAACGACAGCGCGTAGCCGTTGACGGCGCCTAGCAGGATCGGGATCACGGTGCTGGGCAGCGTGATCGCCACCGAATTCCAGAAGCCGCCGCTGACCTGGCTCCAGGCGTGCTTCCACGGCTCGACGGTGGCGAGCAGGGGTAGCGCGAACACGCTGCCGTTCCTGATCTCGTCCATCGGCTTGAAGGACGTGACGACCATGACGTACAGCGGCAGCAGGAAGTACAGCGCGGCGCTGAACAGGAACGCGTAGACGCCGATGCGGGCCGGCGACAGGCGCTTGCGGCGCGCGGCGGGGGCAGCCTTCTTTGGTTCGAGCGGCATGACGGGAGCGGCCGCTTGCAGGACGGTATCGCTCATGCGCGTTTCCTCCGGCTGCGTGCGTAGGCATAGGGCGCCAGCAGGGCCAGCACCGGAATGAGCAGGGTGACCGCGCCGGCCGAGGCCAGCCCGATGTTCGAGCGCAGGAACAGATGGTCCATGATGAACTTGGCCGGCACCTCGCTGGCCGTGCCCGGGCCGCCGCCGGTCATGGCCACCACCGCGTCGTACAGTTTCACCACGGCGGTGCACAGTAGCAGGAACACGGTGGCCATCGTCGGCCCCAGCATCGGCAGCACGATCTGCAGGTAGACCCGCCAGGCCGGGATGCCGTCCAGGCGCGCCGCCTTGTAGATCTCGGGATCGACGCCGCGCAGGCCGGCCAGCATCAGGGCCATCACCAGGCCCGAGGCCTGCCAGACGGCGGCGATGACGATGGTGTAGATGACCATCTCCTGATCCACGATCCAGTCGAAGCTGAAGCCGGCGAAACCCAGCTGGCGCACCGCGCCCTCGATGCCGGCGCCGGGCGCCAGCATCCATTGCCACACCAGGCCGGTGGCGACAAAGGACATCGCATACGGATACAGGAACACCGTGCGGAGAAAACCTTCGCCGCTGACCTTCTGGTCGATGAAGGCCGCCAGCAGGAAGCCGAGCAGCATGCAGGCGACGATGAACAGGGCGCCGTACACGGCCAGGTTGTTCAGCGAGATCAGCCAGCGCTCGTTGTCGAACAGGCGCACATACTGGGCGGCGCCGATGAAGTTATCCGACGGGAAGGTACGCGAGGCGGTGAACGAGGTGCGCAAGGTCCACAGCGCCGCGCCGACGTAGGCGACCAGCACCGTGAGCGCCATCGGCAACAGGGCGAGGTGTGGACTGATCCGGTGGGCGCGGAGAAGGAGCATGGCGATCAGTACTTGAGGGCGTTGGCGATGCTCTTCTGGGCCCGTTCGACCGGCATGGCGGTATTCCAGTAGGCGGTCAGGACGTCCTGCATGGCGCCGTTCTGGTCCGGCGTCAGGTAGACCTCGGTGACGCCGGCCTGGCGCGTGCGGTCCTTCATGATCTCGATGCCCTTTTGTGCGCACAGGTCGAGTTCGGCGGCGTCGACGTCGGTACGCACCGGGATCGAGCCTTTCAGCTTGCTGAAGCCTACCTGCAGGCCGGGTTGCGACACCACCTCGGCGAGCAACTGCTGCGCCTTGACGGCCTGGACCTTGTCGGTGCGCGGGAAGACGAACACGTCGCCCTGGATCAGGTAGGGCGTCGAGGAGGTAAAGCCGGCCATGCAGCCGTAGTGCCGGCCCGCGACCTGGCGTGCGTTGGTGAACTCGCCCTTGGCCCAGTCGCCCATCACCTGGAAGCCCGCCTTCCCGCTGATGACCAGGGCGGTGGCGTCGTTCCAGTTACGGCCCGGCGAGCCGGCGTCCACATAGGATTTCAGGCGCTTGAAAGCCAGCAGCACCTCGCGGAAGCGCGGCGAGAGCAGGGTGGCCTGGTCGCGGTCGCGGATGGCTTTCAGGTACAGCTCCTTGCCGCCCATGTTGGCCAGGATGGCCGAGAACAGCACGGTCTCCTGCCAGGACTGGCCGCCGTGGGCGAGCGGGATGATGCCGGCCGCCTTGAGCTTGTCGAGGGCGGCGAAGAATTCAAGCATGCTGCCTGGCTCCTTCGCGATGCCGGCCTTTTTGAAAGCGGCCTTCGAATACCAGAACCAGGTTTGCATGTGGATGTTCAGCGGCACCGCGTAGTAATGGCCCTGCACCTTGATGACGTCGATGATCGGGGTGGGCAGCATCTGGTCCCAGTTCTGGGCGCGCGCGACCTGGTCGACCGTGTTCAGCATGCCCGCTTCGATCACGTCGAGGAACTGCTTGGAGGTGTTGAACTGGGCCGCGGTCGGCGGGTTGCCGCCGACGATGCGGTTGATGGTCACGGCACGGGACTGGTCGCCGCCGGCGATGGCGGTGTCGATCCACACGCCGCCGGCATCGCGGTAGGCCTGGGCGACCTGCTTCACGGCGGCGGATTCGCCGCCGGAGGTCCACCAGTGGATCACTTCCGCCCTGGGGCTGGCCGCTACCGACGCGGCATGCGCGGGCGCGGCAGGCGTCATGGCAACGGCGAGCCATGCGCAGGCTGTCGCCAGGGTGCGTGGTGTGAACATCGTGTCTCCGTCGTGCGCCGTTATTGTCGGTAAGTTGGAAACGTTACCATTGGCTTTGCCCGACTATAGCACCGGGTGAAATCGGGGTCAAACAAATATTGCACTTCGGATTCTGTCACATTTTTTAGTGCCTGCAAGATAAGTTTGCTGACCGATCTGGGCCGATAAAACAGTGGGCAGCAGCCCATGCAGCGTCAGTCCTTGCCTATGGTATCGTTTCCAGCTGTTGTCCGGCGTTTAGCACCTACAATGGCCCCTTTGCGCAAGACAAGAGGACAGAGCTGGAGGCACCATGAACACCACCGAGATTTTCCTGATCGCTATGTTGCTGATCTTCGTCGCACCTTATCTGCTGTGGCGCCTCGGCAAGACCGATTACTTTGCACCGCTGGCCGTGGTCCAGATCATCATGGGCGTCCTGCTGGGCCCGGGCATCCTGGGCGCGGCCTATCCCGAGTATCACAAGTTCGTCTTCAACCCGGACGTGGTCAAGACGCTCAACGGCATCGCCTGGTGGGGCGTGATGCTGTTCGTGATGCTCGCCGGGATCGAGCTCGACCTGAAAAAGGTCTGGCAGTACCGGCGCGAGAGCGCGACGGCGGCCGGCCTGTCGCTCGGCGTGCCCTTGCTGTTCGGCTGCGGCGCGGCCTTTCTGCTGCTTGGAAACGAAGGCTGGATCGGCCCCAAGGGCGCCGATTGGCAGTTCATGCTCGGCATCGGCATGGCCTGCGCTGTGACGGCGCTGCCGGTGCTGGTGCTGCTGATGGAAAAGCTCGATATCCTGCGCCAGCCGATGGGCCAGCGCATCCTGCGCTACGCCAGCCTGGACGACATCGCCATCTGGGGCGTGCTGGCGCTGATCATGCTGGACTGGGAACGCGTCGGCCGGCAACTCGGCTTCCTGCTGGCCTTCGCCGTGCTGACCGTCCTGTTCCGCCGCTTGATGCTGCGCCTGCCGCGGATGGACCGCTGGTATGTGGCCCTGATCTGGCTGATCGCCTGCGGCCTCGGCGCCGACTGGGCCGGCCTGCACTACATGGTGGGCGCCTTCCTGGCCGGCGTCGTGATGGATGCCGACTGGTTCGAGCAGGACAAGCTCGATGCGCTCTTCAGGAACGTGCTGCTGGTCCTGATGCCGGTGTTCTTCCTCAGCACCGGGCTGCGTACCCAGTGGGACATGGGCAGCTATCCGGTGTTCTTCGTGGCTGGACTGCTGCTGCTGGCCTCGGTGGGCGGCAAGCTCGCCGGAGCCCATATCGCCGGCAGGGCGCTGGGCTGGAAGCGGGGCGAGGCCACGATCATCGGCTGGCTGCTGCAGACCAAGGGCCTCATCGAAATCATCTTCGCCAACATCCTGTTGGACAAGGAAATCATCACCAGCGACACCTTCACCGCCATGCTGCTGATGGCGGTGGCCAGCACGATGCTGACGATCCCGATCGTGCATCCGAAGCTGAACCGGGTGCAGAACCGGGGACTGGTGGAGCAGGCCAGTTCCTGAGGCTTTTCTTGCCGGGTGGCTTGGATTTCCTGCCAGCTTTTTGTACTTGGCTGCAAGGTGTTTGCACAAGGAATCTGAGCGCCGTCCGCATGCATTCTGCGCCCGCTCAACTGCCGGGGGCGTCTCCTTCCTATGATGAGCTCAAGCGGCCGGCGATCCGATACGTCGCCGGTCTCCGCCAGCACTCGTTGGGAGGAAACCATGTCCAACACAACACGCACGGCGTCGCTGGAGTCATCGCGCAGGGAAGCGCTCCTGGCAACGAACGCGCAGCACCTCGCCCATCCGAATGTCGCCGCCTTCCTGAGGGCGATCGCCGCGGCCGAAGGCGGGGGATACAACTTCAAATACGGGGCGCTGAAGGGAAAGGCGAACGACCGCTGGCGCTTCACCGACATGTCGACCCATCCCGGCAAGGGCATCGATGGCAAGTCGACCGCCGCCGGCATGTACCAGATCACGCGGCCGACCTGGCAGCACCATGGCGCCAAGCTGGGGCTGCGCGATTTTTCGCCGCGCACGCAAGACCTGATCGCGGTGGAGATCCTGCGCAGCCTGGGCGTCGTCGAGGCGATCAAGGCAGGCGACATCGCCGATGTCATGCCCAAGGTTGCCCGGACCTGGGCGGCCTTGCCGACAGGGCCGGGGCAGGGCAATCACTACCCGCCGCAGCGCCACGTCAGCTTCGATACCTTTCTTTCCGCCTATCGCGAGGCAGGCGGAAGCGTCGCCTGAGCGGAGCGCCGCTCGATCATTCGCCGCGCACCGCGAGCCCGTGCAGCAAGGGGCGCAGCAGGTCGAAGTCGATCGGCTTGGTGATATGGTGGTCGAAGCCGGCCTCGAAGGCGCGTTCGCGGTCTTTCTGCTGGCCCCATCCGGTGGTCGCGATCAGCATGGTGTGCGCGCCGCCGGGCAGCTGGCGCGCGCGGCGCGCCAGTTCGTAGCCGTTCATGTCCGACAGGCCGATGTCCAGCAGCGCGGCCTCGGGTGCGAAGCCGGGGAGCAGTTCCAGCGCCTGCGCCGCCGAATGGGCGACGCGGACCTCGCAGCCCGACCATTCGAGCGCCATGGCCAGCATCTTTGCCGCATCCTCGTTGTCGTCCACCACGAGTACCCGTACCCGGGCCGGGAGCTCGCCGGCCGGGGCCGCCTCGACGGGACGGGTGGCATTCGCGGACAGGGGCAGGCGCACGGTAAAGCTGCTGCCCTTGCCGGCGCCTGCGCTGTCCGCGGCAATACTGCCGCCATGCAGTTCCACGATGCCGCGTACCAGGGCAAGGCCGATGCCGAGTCCACCCCTGGAGCGTTCCAGTGCCGGTTCGAGTTGCGAAAACATGTCGAAGATATTCGCCAGCGCTTCGGCCGGTATGCCGATGCCGTTGTCGCTCACCCTGATTTCGGCCATCTCCCCGTCGCAGGCGAGATGGAGTTCGATCAGGCCACCGTCCGGCGTGTATTTGGCCGCATTGGTCAGCAGGTTGAGGACGACCTGGGACAGGCGCGTGGGGTCGCCGTCGACGGTGACCGGCGGCGGCGCGATCGACAGCCTCAAGGTATGGCCTGCCGCCTCCATGGTCGTGGCCAGGTCCTGGGCCGCGCCCGCCACCAGCGTGGACAAGTCGACCGCCGTGCGGCGCAGCTGCATGCGCCCCTGCGTGATGCGCGACACTTCCATCAGGTCATCCACCAGCCGCGTCAGGTGACGCAGTTGGCGGTCGAAGGCCTGCAGCAGGCGCCCATCCGCGCTACGGGCGAACTTGAGCGTGAGCACGTCGAGCGCACTGCGCATGGGCGCCAGCGGATTGCGCAGCTCGTGCGACAGCGTCGCCAGGAATTCATCCTTGCGGCGGTCGGCGGCCGACAGCTGGGCGTTGAGTTTCTTGAGTTCTTCCTCGGCGCTGCGGCGCGCCTCCAGCGCGGCTTCGGCCGCCTTGCGCGCTTCCAGCAGCTCGCGCTCGTAGGCCTTGCGGTCGGAGGCCTTGAAGAAGGCCCAGTGATCGACCAGCCGATCGCCTTCCTGCTGCCGTACGATATTGATCAGTACCGGCAGGCGCTCCTGGCCGCGGGTGCGCAGGTCGACCTGGATCTCGGCCACCGAACCTTGCACCTCGAGGATCGGCTGGCAGTGCGTGTGATAGAACAGGCGCGCACCGACCGGCAACAGGTCGCGCATGCGCATGGCGCCCGCCAGTTCCTCGTGCGTATAGCCTAGCCAGGTGCAGGCCGTGGCGTTGGCCCGCAGGATGACGCCGTCGGGCGTGGTGAGCACCAGCGCGCAGGCGGCATGGTCGAACAGCAGTTCGCCCGCAAGGGTCTCGGGGGGCACGGCATTCAGCGCAGGGTTTGCGCGAGAAAGTGATCGATGGCGTTCGAACTTGCGGTAGGCGCGCTCATGTGCGGGCAGTGACCGACGTTGTCGATGACATGCAGGGTGCTGGCCGGCAGGTGGCGGTGCAGGAACTGCCCGACCGAGAGCGGCGCGACCAGGTCGTCGCTGCATTGCAAAATCAGGGCCGGGACCGTCGACTTCGGCACATCGGCGCGGTGGTCCGAGGTGAAGGTGACGCGGGCGAAGTGCTTGGCGATCTCGGGATCGTTGCGGCAGAAGCTGTTCGACAGTTCCTGGCGCAGCTCGGGCCGGTTGGGCGCGCCCATGATGGCCGGCGCCATGCTGCTCGACCAGCCGAGGTAATTCGCATCCATCGTCTCCAGCAGTTCGTCGATGTCTTCGTGGCTGAAGCCGCCGATGTAATCGCCGTCGTTGATGTAGCACGGCGACGGACCGACCATCACTTGCGCCACGAAGCGCTCCGGCGCCTTGATGGTGGCCAGCAGGCCGATCATGGTGCTGACCGAATGGCCGACGAAGACCACCGGGCCGCTGGCGAACGCATCGAGGATCTCGAGCAGGTCGTCGGCATAGCCCTGCAGGCTGGCGTACTTGTCGCGGCAGTAGGCGGACAGGTCGGAGCCGCCGCTGCCGACCAGGTCGAAGGAGACGATGCGGAAGCGGTTCTCGTAGGCCGGCGCGAGGAAGCGCCACATGGTCTGGTCGCAGCCGAATCCATGCGCAAACACCATGGTTGCTGAACCATTACCGGTAACACGGACATTGTTGCGAAGCTGGATGCGGGAGCTCATCGGTGTCGACGGGAGGAATTGAACTGAGCGATTATAGCCCTGTAATGTCGCGCAGGCTCGCACTTTTGACCCGGAAATGTCCGGTTTGGGCAGGCTGTTGTTTGCCCGTCCGGGTGGGCGGCGTGTGGACGCCGGAAAGCAAAAAGCCCAGCCGAATGGCTGGGCTCAATGCTTGAGAGTCGTGGTGCCGACTGCAGGACTCGACCGGTTGCTGCCCATTGCGATTCGTACTCGTTGCTCGCTTCGCTAACTATGCGCTTAGCGCGTTCGATGACTTTGGTCATAGCTCCATTGAGCAGCCTTGGTTTTTGTGAGTAAAGGACTCAGGGCTTACAGGTCTTACGATCAGCCAGGCAGAGGGCAAGCCGCTGCTGATGGGCTATCAGGTCGGCTCGCGCTTTCTCCTCCGCTACAAGCAAAGTAACGGGTGGATTCGCAGCTGAATAAATCTGATTTAATGCTTCCGCAGCAATCCCGCCGCCGGCTTTGTTATTGTAGGTGATTCCCGTGATTTGACCTGCATCCGACAACGCCAATTGCAAAATCTGCTCACCGAAGAAGATCGGCTTTGGAATCTGCACTTCATAAGTCGGGCCGGGAACCAAAGGCTCAAAGCTTGCCAGATCAACAGGCTCGCCGCCGGGTTTTTTGCTCCGCAATAGCAAGGTTTCGCGACGTACCTGGTTGACAACCAGTTTCGGTTTATCGACCTTGCTCATGTTGATGCGCTGGTCGATCGTGCCGCTTGCTGGCGATTGCACCGCAGCTTTAGATAAGGTCAATTGGGTGAACAAGCCGAGTTCATCGGGCTTCTTCTTCTCTGATTCTGCCCGCTGCCTGACATAATGGTTCAATGCAGGATCCTTGACAATGTCAAAAACAGCCTCACCTCCGAGCTTGTGGTCGAATTTCGCAACCCGGGTAACAGTCAGCGTTTGCGATTTCGGATCGCCAAATTGCGCGACCACATCACAAATGGGAGGCTTGATCAGCGAGACAGCTCCGGTACGCACGCCGGTGACGATCCCGACCACGGCCTTTACCATTTCGCCGCCGACGCCAGTCGACGTCGCGTTGAGAGATTTTAAGCGGCCGTCTTCCGTAAAAGTAAAAGCTGCGCTGCCGGAGGCGTAGAAGCTGTCGAGATCTTTCAGATAAACCGTTTGCGGTGTCCCGCTCGACTTGTCTGCGACATACGATGTACTGATGGACGGGAGGGATACGACCGCAAAATCTGTATCGTCATCCTTGCAAGCGTAAGTCTCGACGACCTCCACGGTAGACACTGCCTTTGGCAGCCAATATTGGACGGTGGCGTCAGGTAGCGAAGCGCAACCGCTCAGAACTGTAACTGCAAGTAAGGATAGAAATCGCATTGTCGGCCCCTTAATTGTTATTAATTCAGCATACATAACGCGTGTCCAAACGACATCTAACCTTTGGCATACTGTACATACACCCATGGCAGAGCACCGATGTGCAGCCATTCGAACTCAATTAAAACCTTTTGTGTTACGCACATTCGGGCAGCATTCCGAAGCGGGATCGGGTATTCATCACACTGCAGTCTCCGATTAGCCGGCTTTGTGAAAACGAACGACTCTCAGCTTTGATTGATACTCTGCATGGCGTGCGATACCCACAAGACGACGGACTCGCTTCCGGGCATCCACGCCGGTTTAAGGGCTAGGAGGCGTTCCTAGTTGCGGCCGGCTCTGCGGTTTACACGCTTCAGGCCTGTGAAGAAGGCCGTGGAAGCGACTTGCATTGGATGAACTGCATGTGTACTTTTTTAGCGCTGAGATTTTGCCAGAAGGGCTCACAGGTAGTTACACGGTGGTCACACAGGCTATAGAAAACAAAAAGCCCAGCCGAATGGCTGGGCTCAATGCTTGAGAATCGTGGTGCCGACTGCAGGACTCGAACCCGCCACCTGATGATTACAAATCAACTGCTCTACCTGATGAGCTAAGTCGGCTTAATCTTGGAACAACGATTATACGCTATTTGATGCGTGTCAACGTCGGGCGTCCGCCCTTCTTGGGCGGCTCGTCGTCGCCGTCCGGCGCGGCAGCCGTTTCGACCGGCGCTTCCGTCCCCGTTGCCGGCACCGCCGACAAGGACGGCGCAGCCGCTTCTTCAGGCGCAGGCGCCATGTCCGCTGCCGTCATGTTCACCTCGAAGGCCATGCCCTGGCCATTCTCGTTCGCGTAGATCGCCAGCACGTTCTGCACCGGGATGTACAGCTCGCGCGAGACGCCGTTGAAGCGTGCGCGGAAGTGGATCGCGTCGTTGTCCATCTTCAGGCCCGAGGTGGCGCCATAGCTGATGTTCAGGATGATCTCGCCCTTGCGGACGTATTCCATCGGCACCGTCGTGGCGGCGTCGACCTTGACCGCGAGGTAGGGCGTGTAGCCGCTGTCCGTGCACCATTCGTAGATGGCGCGCAGCAGGTAGGGCTTGGTGGAGATCTCTGACATGGACGTGATAAAAAAAGCAAACCTGACCGCGCCAGTTTAACGGATTCGCCTGCGTGGCGTCCGAAACCGGCACGTATTGAATCGAGCGACGTTCGATGCAGGCGTGCGCACACGCCTGCAGCCGGCATCAGCGGCGCATCACCTTCTCGGACGGGGTCAGCGCCTCGATGTAGGCCGGACGCGAGAAGATGCGCTCGGCGTACTTCATCAGCGGGGCCGCGGTCTTCGACAGTTCGATGCCATAGTGGTCCAGGCGCCAGAGCAGCGGGGCGATCGCCACGTCCAGCATCGAGAACTCGTCGCCCAGCATGTACTTGTTCTTCAGGAACAGCGGAGCCAGCGTGGTCAGGCGGTCGCGGATTTCCGAACGGGCCTTGTCGTGGCTCTTGTCGTTGGTCTTGTTGCGCTCGCTTTCCAGCGTGTGCACGTGGACGAACAGTTCCTTCTCGAAGTTGAACAGCATCAGGCGGGCACGGGCGCGCATCAGCGGGTCGGCCGGCATCAGCTGCGGGTGCGGGAAGCGCTCGTCGATGTACTCGTTGATGATGTTCGACTCATACAGGATCAGTTCGCGCTCGACCAGGATCGGCACCTGGCCGTAGGGGTTCATGGTCGAGATGTCTTCCGGCTTGTTGAACAGGTCGACGTCACGTACCTCGAAGTCCATGCCCTTTTCGAACAGGACCAGGCGGCAGCGTTGGGAGAACGGGCACGTGGTGCCGGAGTAGAGAACCATCATGGTTTATAGTTCCTTCAGAAACAATGGGGTGAAGCGCATTGGGAAGCCCTAGCGATTCACCCCGAAAAATGATTGCCCGTATTATAGCCAACCGGGCAATGAAAGCGAATTTACTTCACTTCTTTCCAGTAGGATTTGTTTAAAAGCCAAGCAAGGAAGGCGAATCCTGTCATGAACAACAACACGATAACGCCCAACTTCTTGCGCGTGTCTTGCGCTGGCTCAGCCATCCACACCAAATAGGCAACCAGGTCGGCCGTCGCGGTGTCGAATTCCTGCTGGGTCATCGTGCCTTGCGACAGTTGCTGGAATCCAACGAATTGCTGGGTCGTGTTGCCGGCCACATGCTGGCCGGGTACGTTCTCGAACTTCGCCACGCGCACGCCCTGCTCCTGCCACATCACGTGCGGCATGGCCACGTTCGGCACCACCATGTTGTTCCAGCCGGTCGGGCGGGTATCGTCCTTGTAGAAGGTGCGCAGGTAGGTGTACAGGTAGTCCGCGCCGCTGCCCGAAGGCGAGGCTTTCGCACGCGCCATCACCGACAGGTCCGGCGGCACGGCGCCGAACCAGGCCTTGGCGTCGTCCGGGCGCATCGCCGTCGTCATCATGCCGCCCACTTTATCCTGCGTGAACAGCAGGTTGTTCTTGATCTGCTCTTCGGTCAGGCCGATATCGCGCAGGCGGTTGTAGCGCATGCTCGACGCCGAGTGGCAGTTCAGGCAGTGGTTGACGAACAGCCTGGCGCCGTTCTGCAGCGACGACAGGTCGGTGCGCTCCGGCGCCGGCTCGAGTGCAAAGCCGCTTTCGGCGGCGAATGCCAGCCCCGGCACCAGGGCCAGGACTGCGATCAGTTTCTTCGCAAATTTCATGTGTCTGTCCTTTGGTCTGTGCTTAGTGTGCCGAGTAGGTCAGGCGCGTCGGGACCGGCTTGAAGCGGCCCATCGTGCTCCACCATGGCATCAACAGGAAGAACGCAAAGTACAGCAGGGTCGCCACTTGCGAGATGATGGTGTAGGCCGGCGTCGGCAACTGGGTGCCCAGGTAGCCCAGGGTCACGAAGCACAGGCCGAACAGGATGTACACGTACTTGTGCCAGTCCGGACGGTAGCGGATCGAGCGCGCCAGCGAGTGGTCGAGCCACGGCAGCAGGGCGATGATCATCACCGACGAACCGAACAGCACCACGCCCCAGAACTTCGCGTCCAGCACCTGCGGCAGCATGCCGACGATCAGGACCAGGCCGATCACGGCCACGGCGATCTTGGTCTTGTAGGCCAGGCGCGACTTGAGCCAGATGAACACCACGTAGGCGGCGACAGCGGCCATCAGCACGTACATGAAGTCGGCGGTGGTGGCGCGCAGCACCGAGTAGAACGGGGTGAAGTACCAGGTCGGCGCGATGTGCGGCGGGGTCTTCATCGGATCGGCCGGCAGGAAGTTGTTGTACTCCAGGAAGTAGCCGCCCATTTCAGGTGCGAAGAACACGACCGCCGAGAAGATGGTGAGGAACACCGCCACGCCGAAGAAGTCCTTGGTCGAGTAGTAGGGGTGCGAAGGAATGCCGTCCACCGGGTGGCCGTCCGGACCCAGGTTGTCCTTGATCTCGATGCCGTCCGGATTGTTCGAGCCGACTTCGTGCAGCGCGATCAGGTGCGCCGCCACCAGGCCCAGGATCACCAGCGGCAGGGCGATGACGTGGAAGGCGAAGAAGCGGTTCAGGGTGGCGTCCGACACCACGTAGTCGCCGCGGATCCAGAGCGACAGGTCCGGGCCGATCACAGGGATCGCGCCGAACAGGTTGACGATCACCTGGGCGCCCCAGTACGACATCTGGCCCCACGGCAGCAGGTAGCCGAAGAAGGCTTCGGCCATCAGGCACAGGAAGATGCCGAAGCCGAACAGCCAGATCAGCTCGCGCGGCTTGCGGTAGGAGCCGTACATCAGGCCGCGCGCCATGTGCAGGTAGACCACGATGAAGAACATCGAGGCGCCGGTGGAGTGCATGTAGCGCACCAGCCAGCCCCAGGGCACTTCGCGCATAATGTATTCGACCGAGCCGAAGGCCAGGTTGGCGTCCGGCTTGTAGTGCATGGTCAGGAAGATGCCGGTGACGATCTGCAGCACCAGCACCAGCATGGCCAGCGAACCGAACAGGTACCAGACGTTGAAGTTCTTCGGCGCGTAGTACTTGCCCCACTGGTCGTTCCACAGCTTCGACAGCGGGAAGCGGTCGTCGACCCAGGCCAGGGCCTTGGCGCCTGCGCCCGCGTTGGCCGGAACTTGGGTTTCTTTGAATGGGCCGCCCATGTTATGCCTCGCCTTTCTCGTCTTTGCCGATGATCAGCTTGTTATCGGAGAGGTACATGTACGGCGGGACGTCCATGTTGGTCGGCGCCGGCTTGTTGCGGAAGACGCGCGCCGACAGGTCGAAGGTCGAGCCGTGGCAGGGGCAGAGGAAGCCGCCCGGCCAGTCGTCGGGCAGGTTCGGCTGGGGGCCGGACGCGAGGCGCGAGGACGGCGAGCAGCCGAGGTGGGAGCAGATGCCGACCGTGACCAGCACTTCCTTGTGGTCTTCGCGCGCGCGCCAGGGATTCCTGGCGTATTCGGGCGTCGGCAACTGGTATTCTTTTTCGGAGTTGGGGTCGGCCAGTTCGGCCGTGTCCTTCTCGAGGGTGGCCATCATCTCCGGGGTGCGGCGCAGGATCCAGACCGGCTTGCCGCGCCATTCGACGACCTTCATTTCTCCCGGCTTGACGTCGGAGATGTCGACCTCGACCGGGGCGCCGGCGGCTTTCGCCCGCTCCGACGGCTGGAAGGTACTCACAAGAACGCCCGCCGTGGACACCCCGACCACGCCGCCAGCGGCGCATGTCGCGACGAGCAGTCCGCGTCGGCCTGAATCGACCTGCTTTTCAATACTCATACCAACCCCACTCCGTGAAAATACGAATCTTAAGAATCAATAAAGAGCTTCCAGCAACACAAAATTATATGTGAACGGCAATACCGATTGGAAAAAAATTATCAAGCGGACACATCCGAGAGGAATTGGCCTTCCTGTTAGACCACGCGCGTGCCTGTGCATCCGCAGCATTTGCGCTTGGGGTATCATGAAATCGCATGACTCAATAACAAGCTTGGGGAAAACACATGTCAATGATGGGAGAGTTCAAAACCTTTGCCATGCGCGGCAACGTCGTCGATCTCGCCGTTGGCGTGATCATCGGCGGCGCCTTCGGCCGCATCGTCGATTCGCTGGTCAAGGACGTGATCATGCCGCCGATCGGCATGTTGTTCGGCGGCCTCGATTTCGCCAATTACTACCTCCCGCTGAACGGCCAGGGCACGACGCTGCCGCTGGCCGAGGCGCAAAAGGCCGGCGCCGTGCTCGCCTACGGCAACTTCCTCACCATTTTGCTGAACTTCATCCTGCTTGCCTTTGTCATCTTCCAGATGGTGCGCGTCGTGAACCGCCTGCGCGGGCCGGTGGACGCGCCGACGGCGGCCGAGAAGGAAGAAATCCTGCTGCTGCGCGACATCCGCGACTCCCTGAAAAAGCCTTGAGAAAGTAAGCCATGAACGACAGCGTCCATGAACTCAAGCCGCCGGGCACGCGCCCGCCGCGCCAGCCCGGAACCTTCAGGCGTTTCTGGCTGCTGTTCGCGCAGGCCGTCACGGTCGCGCTGGCGCTGTATTTCGTGATCGCCGCCATGCGTCCGGACTGGCTGGAGCGCGCGCCCACCCGGGTGGCGCTCGGCCCGGCCGGCCAGCAGGTGCCGGTGCTGCAGGGGGCGAACGTGCCGGCCGGCGGCAGCTACCGCGAGGCGGCCGGGCGCGCCATGCCGGCCGTCGTCAACATCCTCACCAGCAAGACCACGCGCGAGACCCATCCGCTGCTGAAGGACCCCTTCTTCCGCCGCTTTTTTGGCGACCGGATGCCGCCCGACGAGCAGCTGGCCAGCCTCGGCTCGGGCGTGATCGTCAGCAGCGACGGCTACATCCTGACCAACAACCACGTGATCGAGGGCGCCGACGTCATCGAGGTCGGGCTGGCGGACGGACGCAAGGCGGCGGCGCGTATCGTCGGCACCGACCCCGAAACCGACCTGGCCGTGATCCGCATCAATGAGCGCAAGCTGCCCGTCATGGTGCTGGGCGATCCGGAAAGCGCGCGGGTGGGCGACGTGGTGCTGGCCATCGGCAACCCGTTCGGCGTGGGCCAGACCGTCACCCTCGGCATCATCTCGGCGCTGGGGCGCAACAACCTGCACATCAACCACTTCGAGAATTTCATCCAGACCGACGCCGCGATCAACTTCGGCAACTCGGGCGGGGCGCTGGTCGACACCAACGGCCAGCTGCTCGGGATTAACTCGGCCATCTATTCGCAGACCGGCGGCTCGGTCGGCATCGGCTTCGCCATCCCGGTCAGTACCGCCAAGATGGTGCTCGATTCGATCGTCAAGCACGGCCAGGTGGTGCGCGGCTGGATCGGCATCGAGTCGCAGGACATCACGCCCGAATTGGCCGAAAGCTTCGGTTTGGGGCGCTCGAGCGGGGCCATCATCGCCGGCGTGGTACGCGGCGGCCCGGCCGACCGCGCCGGCATGCGCCCCGGCGACATCCTGGTGGCGGTGGGCGGCAAGAACGTGGCCAACACCAGCGAGATGCTGAACCTGATCGCCCAGCTCGAGCCGGGCGAGAAGGCGCCGCTGCGCATCCTGCGCAAGAACCGCGAGTCCACGCTCGACGTCACCGTCGGCAAGCGCCCGCGCCAGCCCCAGTAACTTTTTTCGGACTTCTTCATGCACCTGCGTGACCTGACGCAATTCTTAAGCGAGCTCAGCGAGAACAACAACCGTCCCTGGTTCCTCTGGAACAAACCACGCTACGACATCCTGCGGGCCGAATTCCTGCAAGTGGTCACTGATCTAATCCATGAATTAGGCGCTTTCGACAAAGGGGTGGCCGGCTGCGATCCCAAGAAGGCGCTGTTCCGCATTCACCGCGACGTGCGCTTCGCCAAGGACAAGCGGCCCTACAAAACCCATTTCTCGGCCGGCATCGCGCCGCTCAACAAGCGCCGCCCGAGCGCGGCGGGCGGACCGACCTACTACTTCCACATCGAGGCCAACGGCAACCTGCTGTTCGGCGCCGGCGAATACCTGCCGCCGGCGCACCGCCTGAAGGCGATCCGCCGGCACGTGGTCAACGATGCGACAGGCTTCAGCAAAATGTTGAAGAATAAGCATCTCCGCGCGACCTACGGCGACCTGCAGTTCGAAGACGTCCTGCAGCGGCCTCCGAAAGGCGTCGACCCGAACCATCCGCTGGTCGAGTACCTGAAGCTGAAGAGCTATTTCGTCTGGGTCGAGGTGCCGCTGCTGCTCAACTCACCCGAGTTGCTGGTGCCGCAGCTGGCGAGCGGAATGAAGGATGCGTTCCCGCTGGTGACCTGGTTGCGAGGTGTACCAGATGAGGTACCGGAGACGCGGGAAGAAGAGGAATCAAACGAATAAGGAGGGGCGACATGGCCTTGCAACACGCAGTTTCGGGCGAGCGCATCGTATTGCAGCGCGGCGACGACGACATCGCCCATTTCACGTCGATTGCGCTCATCAAGACCGAGCACATGGAACTGATCCGGCTGGTGCTGCCCAAGGAAAAGCCGATGCCCGCGCACCGGGTCGAGGGCGAAATGACCCTGGTGTGCCTGGAAGGGGAAATCGCGTTCGACGCACACGGGCGCACCACGATCCTGCGGCCGAACGAGATGGTCTATTTGGCGGGCGGCGAGCCGCATGCGATCCGCGCCAACAAGGATGCGGTCGCCCTGATGACCATCCTGCTGGGGCCGGTGCGTACCGGCGGGCCGACGAATGATCCGCGGGGTTCTGGTAACTGAGGTTTCGCTGCGGTTTGAAGGGGCTGGCGTAATGCGACGAACTTGGGTCCCGCCTGCGCGGGACGACGTTGTTTGAGTATGCGTGTATCGGACTTCGTTAGGCCACCGCCCTAAAAACCGTCATCCCGGCGAAGGCCGGGATCCAATTTCTGCGTGAACAAGCACTAACGCCTCAAATTTAGGCCAGCTCATCCCTCGGATCGCGCGCCAGCAGGCGCTGCGCCATCTCCGTGGCGCTCACACCATCGAACAGCACCGCCGCCACCGCTTCGGTAATCGGCATCTCCACGCCCAGCCTGTGGGCCAGTTCACGCACCGACTTCGCGCACGGCACGCCTTCGGCCACGTGCCCGAGTTCGGCCACGATGGTGTCCAGCTGCTTGCCCTGGGCCAGGGCCAGCCCCACGCGCCGGTTGCGCGACAGGTCGCCGGTGCAGGTCAGGATCAGGTCGCCCATGCCGGCCAGGCCCATGAAGGTGCCGGCCTGCGCCCCCAGGTGCACGCCCAGGCGGGTGATTTCGGCCAGGCCGCGGGTGATCAGGGCGGCGCGCGCGTTCAGGCCCAGTCCCAGGCCGTCCGAGGCGCCGGTGGCGATCGCCATCACGTTCTTCACCGCGCCACCCACTTCCACGCCGACCATGTCGTCGCAGGCGTAGACCCGCATGTTGTCGGCGTGCGCCGCGGCGACCACGCGTTCGCGCAGGCTGGCCGAGGTCGAGGCCACGGTCAGGGCGCAGGGCAGGGCGCGCGCCACTTCCTGGGCAAAGGAGGGGCCGGACAGCGCCGCTACCGGCACGCCATCGCCCAGCACCTCGGCCGCCACCTGGTGCGGCAGCAGGCCGGTGCCGGCTTCGAAGCCCTTGCACAGCCAGACCACGTTCGGAATGGCGCGGCCCTTCAGCTGGCCCAGCAGCGGGCGCAGGCCGGCCACCGGGCAGGCCAGGATCAGGAGCGGCGCTTCGGCGGCGCAGGCCTCGCCCACGTGGGCCAGCGCGGCCTCGAAGTCGGCGCTCACGCGCAAGGAAGCGGGCAGCGGGTAGCCGGGCAGGTAATGCAGGTTCTCGCGCGCCGCCTGGGTTTGCGCCATCTGTTCGGCATTGCGGCCCCACAGCAGCACGTCGTGGCGGGCGGCCAGGGCGATGGCCACGGCCGTGCCCCAGGCGCCGGCGCCCAGGACGGTGATCTTGGAGGGTGTTTTCTGTTCTTGCATGCGCTTTCAGTCAAAACAGCGGGGCATCACAGGCCCCAGACATCGTTCGCACGGACATAGCCGTCGATGCCGTCGCGGTGGCGTATCCGGATCCAGGCGAGGGCGGTCGGATCGACCAGTTCGAGCAGGACGCCCCTGTCGGCCGTCATCAGGACCTGGCTGCCCTCGTCGGGGCCGGCGAAGACCTTGGCGCCCGGCGTGCGCACCACGAGGTTGCGGCGCGGGCTCAGGCCCCTGGCTTCGGTCCAGGCCAGTTCGCCGTTGGCGTCGCGCACCTTGACCCAGTCGCCGTAGCTCGACACCACCTGCAGCGGCATGCCGCGCGGTGCGATGTACATCCTGGTGCCCTTGGTGGTGGGGGTGTCGTACAGGATCACCGGGGTGCTGCCTACGCTCTTGAAGTCGTAGGCGAATGCAGCCGGTGCCACCAGCAGGAGCACGCTTGCGAAGAGGCGGGAACGGATCATGGCGGGCCGAAGGACGAAGTGACCGGGGCGCCGGAGGCACGGACACCGCAGGCGGTGTCCGTGAATGGGAACAACTTACTGTGCCGGAGCTGCGGCAGCCTGGGCCATTGCCTGCTGGCGCTGCTGGTAGAAGGCTTCGAAGTTGATCTCGGCCAGGTGCACCGGCGGGAAGCCGGCACGGCTGATCACGTCGGCGATGTTGGCGCGCAGGTACGGGTAGACGATGTTCGGGCAGCCGATGCCCAGCAGCGGATCCATCTGCTCGGCCGGGATGTTGCGGGCTTCGAAGATACCTGCCTGCTTGCCTTCGACCAGGAAAGCGACCTTGTCTTTCAGCTTGGCGGTGACGGTGATGGTCACGGTCGATTCGTAGATGCCTTCGGCGATCGACTCGGCGCCGACGTCCAGCGACACTTCGATGGTCGGCGCTTCCTGCTCGAGGAAGATGGCCGGGGAATTCGGTTGTTCCAGCGACATGTCTTTCAGGTAGACGCGTTGGATTTGGAATACTGGTTGCAGATTTTCGTCGGACATGGAACGCTTTCGTTTTAAATGATGTTGGACGGACGCGCCGTCCCGGTACTTTGGTCAAACGCGAGGGTAATTGTATCAAAATCAATTCTGATGCAATACCCCCGCGGTCACGGTCGCCAAAGCCCGTCAAATGGGGCGTATCGGACTGTTACTGGCCCTTCAGCAGCGGGTCGAGGCGGCCGGCCTGGTCGAGTGCGTACAGGTCGTCGAAGCCGCCGACATGGGTGTCGCCGACGTAGATCTGCGGCACGGTACGGCGGCCGGTGCGCTGCATCATGATCTGGCGTTGCTCTGGATCGAGGTCGATGCGGATGCGTTCGATGTCAGTCACGCCCTTGGCTTCGAGCAGGCGCTCGGCGCGGACGCAGTAGGGGCAGCTGGCAGTGTGGTAGAGAACGACGTGTGCGGTCATGATGCTTCCTTCCTGAAGGCTTGATGCGTTATTTGGTTACCGGCAAGCCGGCCGCGATCCAGGCCGCCTGGCCGCCTTCGAGCGCATGCGCGTCCTCGAAGCCGGCGGCCGTCAGCTGGCGCGCCGCCTTGTCGGCGCGGGCGCCGTTCTGGCAGACGACGATCACGGTGCGGTTCTTCGACTTTTCCAGCTCGCCGATCCGCTTGCTCAAGTCTGCCAGCGGGATGTGTTTCGCGTCGCGCAGATGGCTGGCGGCGTATTCCTCGGCGGTCCTGACGTCGAGCACGAGGCTCTTGCCGCGGTTGATCATCTGCGTGGCCTGCAGCGGGGTGACGCGCTTGCCGCGCGGGCCCAGGGCCGGCCAGAGCAGGGCGCCGCCGGAAATCACGGCGATCGCTACGATGAAGATATTATCGAGAATGAAATTCACAAGGGTTCCGTTGGTTGAACTGAATCGGCGCATTATAAAATAGATGCCGGACCGGATTTCAATTGCATTTTTTCTTGAGAAGAGCTTATGTACAAAATCGTATTCATGCGCCACGGCGAATCCACCTGGAACCTGGAAAACCGCTTCACCGGCTGGACCGACGTCGACCTGACCGAGAAGGGCATCAACGAGGCGAAGAGCGCCGGCCGGGTGCTCAAGGAAGCCGGTTTCACCTTCGACGTGGCCTACACCTCGGTGCTCAAGCGGGCGATCCGCACCCTGTGGCTGGCGATGGACGAGATGGACATGATGTACCTGCCGGTGAAGAACGACTGGCGCCTGAACGAGCGCCACTACGGCGCCCTGCAGGGCCTCGACAAGGGCGAGACCGCGGCGAAATTCGGCGACGAGCAGGTGCTGGTCTGGCGCCGCAGCTACGACACCCCGCCGCCCGCGCTGGAAGAAAACGATCCGCGTACCTCCTTCAAGGATCCGCGTTACGCGGCCCTGTCGAAAGAGCAGATTCCGCTGACCGAATGCCTGAAGGACACCGTGGCCCGCGTGATGCCGTGCTGGATTGATGAAATCGCCCCCGCCATCCGCGCCGGCAAGAAGATCCTGATCTCGGCCCACGGCAACAGCCTGCGCGCCATCATCAAGATGCTGGACAACATCAGCGACAGCGACATCGTCGGCCTGAACATCCCGAACGGCCAGCCGCTGGTGTATGAGCTGGACGCCGACCTGAAGCCGATCAAGCACTACTACCTGGGCGACCAGGAAGCGATCGCCGCCGCCGTGGCGGCCGTGGCCAACCAAGGGAAGGCGAAATAAGTCTTGCGTTTGCCATTCACGAAGTTCGCCGGCAGCGCGCTCCTGGGTGCGCTGCTGTTCGCCGCGCTGCTTGAACCCGCCTTTGCCCAACGCCAGACCGAACGCAGCCGCCAGAAAGTGACTGCGGAGAAGCAGCGCGCCGGTATCAAGCAGAAGCTGGAAGCGATCAAGCGCGACATCGCCCGCACCGAGGATGCGCGGGCCGACGCCGCCGACGAGCTGGCGGAGTCCGAGGCCGCCATCTCCGACGCCAATCGCGCCCTGCGCGACCTGGCCGAGGAACAGGACGCGACCAGCACGCGCCTGAATGAGCTGTCGAACCAGGGCGAGCGATTGCAGCAAACAATTGTCAATCAAAAGAAACAATTGTCGCAACTGCTGCGCGAACACTACGTGGCTGGCAACGAAGACCGGATCAAGCTCCTGCTGTCCGGCGACAACCCGAACCGCATCAGCCGCGACCTGCAGATGATGGCTTATGTGTCGCAGGCCCAGGCAAAGCTGCTGGACTCGCTGCGCGCCAACCTGGCCGAGGTCGAGGCCAACCGCGACAAGGTCGAGAACGCCCAGCTGGAGCTGCAGGAAATCGCCAGCGAACAGCAGCAGCAGAAAGCAACGCTGGAAAAGGAAAAGGCGAAACGCAGCGCGCTGCTGCAGAACCTGTCGACCCGCCTGACCGACCAGCGCAAGCAGGCCGACCGCCTGCAGCGCGACGAGCAGCGCATGACCGAGCTGGTGGATCGCCTGTCGCGCCTGATCCGCGAGCAGGCCGAGGCCGAGCGCCGCCGCCAGGCTGCGCTCGCCGCGGCCAAGGCCAAGGCCGAAGCGGAAGAGAAAGCGCGCGCCCTGGCGCGCGCCAAGGCCGCCGCCGAGAAGGCCGAGCGCGAGCGCATCGCGCGCCAGAGCGGCAAGCCGGCGCCCAAGCCGGAACCCGAGGCGCCGCCGCCGAAACTGGCCGAGAAGCCGAAGCCGGCCGAGAGGCCGGTCGACACGCGGCCGGGTGCGGTGGAGCAGGAGGTCCCGCTGGCGCCGCCGGCGCCGGCCGGCGCCTTCGCCGCCCTCAAGGGACGCTTGACGGCGCCGGTCAGCGGCGACATCCGCGCCCGCTTCGGGGCGCGCCGTACCGAAGGCCTGACCTGGAAAGGCATGTTCTTCACCGCGCCGGAAGGCGCCCCGGTGCGCGCCGTCGGACCGGGACGGGTGGTGCACGTCGACTGGATGCGCGGCTGGGGCAACATGGTCATCATCGACCACGGCGGCGAATACCTGTCGACCTACGGCTTCGCCTCGGCGGTGCTGAAGCGTCCGGGCGACATGGTGCGCGCCGGCGAGGTGATCGCGAGCGCGGGCAATACCGGCGGCGTCGAGGAATCGGGGCTATACTTTGAGCTCAGGCATCGCGGCAAGGCCTTCGATCCGGCAGGCTGGATCAACTTCTAGGAACAAGGGTGGATAAGCGATGGGCAAAGCAAAGAATATCGGCTTGATCGGACTCGGCATGGTGGCCGGCGTGGCCGCCTCCTTCCAGTTCTCGGCCCATGCGCAAAAGGACGTCGGCTCGCCGCTGCCGCTCGACGAACTGCGCCAGCTGGCCGACGTCTACGGCCTGATCAAGACCGACTACGTCGAACCGGTCTCGGACAAGAAGCTCCTGTCCGAAGCCATCGGCGGCATGGTGGCCTCGCTCGACCCGCACTCCGTCTACCTGGACCAGAAGGCCTACAAGGAGATGAAGGAAGCGGTGCAGGGCAAGTTCGTCGGCGTCGGCATCGAGGTCGCCAGCGAAGACGGCTACGTCAAGGTGGTCGCCCCCATCGAGGATACGCCGGCGCACAAGGCCGGCATCAAGTCCGGCGACCTGATCACCCGCATCGACAACGTCCCGGTGCGCAACATGTCGCTCGACGAAGCGATCAAGCGCATGCGCGGCAAGGCCGGCAGCAAGGTCACGCTCACCATCGCGCGCCGCGGCGAAGACCGTCCCTGGGTGGTGCCGGTGCAGCGCCAGGAAATCGTGGTGCAGAGCGTGAAGGCGAAGATGATCGAGCCTGGCTACGCCTGGCTGCGCGTCAGCCAGTTCCAGGAAAACACCGTCGAAGAGCTGGCCAAGAAGGCCAAGGCCTTGTATGCCGAGGATCCGAACATCAAGGGCCTGGTGCTCGACCTGCGCAACGATCCGGGCGGCCTGCTGCCGGGCGCGATCGGCGTGTCGGCGGCCTTCCTGCCGCAGCCGGAGCAGCTGATCGTCTCGACCAAGGGCCAGCTGCCCGACTCCAACCAGCAGTTCTACGGCCGCCGAGAATTCTATTCCCAGCGCGGCGCCGACCCGCTGGCCGGCCTGCCCGCCGGCCTCAAAACGGTGCCGATGGTGGTGCTGGTCAACGGCGGCTCGGCCTCGGCCTCCGAGATCGTGGCCGGCGCCCTGCAGGACTACAAGCGCGCCATCATCATGGGCAGCCAGACCTTCGGCAAGGGCTCGGTGCAGACCCTGCGCCAGCTCTCGGCCGATACCGCCGTCAAGCTGACCACGGCGCGCTACTACACCCCGAAGGGCCGCCCGATCCAGGCCACCGGCATCGTGCCCGACATGCGCGTGGACGAGACGCCCGATGGCGACGCGCTGGCCGTGCTGCGCGTGCGCGAAGCCGACCTGCAGCGCCACCTGGCCAGCGAAGGCGAGGCTGGGAAAAGCCCTGCCGCCAAGGACCAGAAAGAGGCGCTCGACGCCCAGCAGCGCGCGCTCGCCCAGCTGAAAGACCGCAAGCCGCTCGACTACGGCAGCAAGGACGACTTCCAGCTGGCGCAGGCGATCAATCACTTCAAGGGGCAGAAAGTCGTGCTGGCCAAGTCCGAGCCGGAAGCCGAGAAGCCGGCGGCGCCGAAGACCTTGCCGGGGACGGAGCAGAAGCCGCCGGAGATCAAGGCGCCGGCGAAGAAATAAGCTGTCATCCTGTTTCCAACATTGGGTCCCCGCCTGCGCGGGGACGACGGCTTTTAGGGGGGCAGGCTAAAGACGCTTCCGTAAGCTGCCAGCCTCAAGACCGTCGTTCCCGCGCAGGCGGGAACCCAAGTTGACTTTCGTCGCCCACCCCAACGCACGATGAACGACACCCAACTCCTGCGCTACTCCCGCCACATCCTGCTCGACGAGCTCGGCATCGAAGGCCAGCAGCGCCTGCTCGATGCGCACGTCCTGATCGTCGGCGCGGGCGGCCTCGGCTCGCCCGCCGCGCTCTACCTGGCGTCGAGCGGCATCGGCCGCATTACCCTGGTCGACGACGACGAGGTCGACCTGACCAACCTGCAGCGCCAGGTCATGCACACGAGCGAGCGCATCGGCCAGCCCAAGGTCGATTCCGGCCGCGCGGCCCTGCTGGCCATCAACCCCGAGATCGCCGTCGACGCGCTGCGCGAACGCGTGGGCGGCGAGCGCCTGGCGGAACTCGTGCGCGCAGCCACGGTCGTACTCGACTGCAGCGACAACTTCGCCACCCGCCACGCCGTCAATCGTGCCTGCGTCGAGGCCGGCAAGCCCCTGGTTTCCGGCGCCGTGATCCGTTTCGACGGCCAGTTGTCGGTGTTCGACACGCGCCGCCCGGAAGCCCCGTGCTATGCCTGCCTGTTCCCCGAGGATAGCAACTTCGAGGACGTGGCCTGCAGCACCATGGGCGTGTTCGCACCCCTGGTCGGCGTGGTCGGCGCCATGCAGGCCGCCGAGGCCATGAAACTGGTGGCCGGCATCGGCGAGCCGCTGGCCGGCCGCCTGCTGCTGCTCGACGGGCGCGCCATGGAGTGGACCGCGCTGAAGGTGGCGCGCCAGCCGGCCTGCGCGGTGTGCGGCCCGCTCCGTGAAGAATGAGTACAAAAACAAGACTGCTTTAAGACAGAATTAAACTTGCTCTTCGGCTTACAATTTCTCCAGTGCACGCGGTAGCCCCTGCTGGCGTGGTGGCTTATACTGTCAGCCTCCAACCGACATACTTACAAAGAGCATCCATGCACATTGATTCGCAACGCAAGCAGCGCCGCGCACGCGGCTTCACCCTGGTCGAGATCATGGTGGTCGTGGTGATCATCGGCATCCTCGGCGCCCTGGTCGTGCCGAAGCTCCTGGGCCGCACTGGTGAAGCGCGCGTTACCGCCGCCAGGACCGACATCGCGACCATGTCGCAGGCGCTCAAGCTCTACAAGCTGGACAACCAGCGCTACCCGAGCACCGAGCAGGGCCTGCAGGCCCTGGTCACCAAGCCCACCTCGGGCCCGGCCGCGAACGGCTGGAAAGACGGCGGCTACATGGAAAAGCTGCCGAAAGACCCCTGGGGCAATCCTTACCAGTACCTGTCGCCGGGCATCCATGGCGAAGTGGACATCTTCTCGCTGGGCGCCGATGGCCAGCCCGGCGGTACCGGCGAGGATGCCGACGTCGGTTCCTGGGAATAAGGTTCCCCATGCGGGCCCTGGGCGCCCCGCCTCGCCGTCCGGCGAGCGCCGGCTTCACCCTGGTGGAGCTGCTGGTCGTGATGGTCATCATCGGCATCACGCTGGGCCTCGCTTCGCTCAACGCCATTCCCTCGCCACGCCAGAACCTGCAGCAGGAGGCCCAGCGCCTGGCCCTGCTGCTGCAGCTGGCGCGTGACGAAGCCATCGTGCGCAACCGCCAGGTGGCCTTCGAGGCCAATAGCGAGCGCTACCGCTTCGTGGTGCGCAACGACACCGGCTGGGAGCCGGTCACCCGCGACGACCTGCTGCGCGAACGGAGCTTCCGCGGCGCCCCCTTGCAGCTGGTGCTGGAGCCGAGCATGAGCAGCGACCCCGGCACCGTGCGCATCACCTTCGGGCGCGAGCCGGTCGACAAGCCCTTCGTGCTGACCCTTGCCAGCAGCGGCAACGCGGTCGCGATCCGTGCCGACGGCATCGGCCACTTCAGCGTCGAATGAAGGTGGAGCGATGATGCGCGCACGCGGATTCACCCTGCTCGAAGTGCTGGTGGCCCTGGTCATCGTCGGCACCGCGCTGGGCGCCGGCCTGCGCGCGGTCGGCAGCCTGACCGCCAACAGCGATGGCCTGCGCGCCGCCATGATGGCAACCTGGTCGGCCGAGAACCGCCTGGTGCAGATCCGCCTGGGCCGAGAATGGCCCGAGGTCGGCAAGCGCAACTTCCCCTGCCCGCAAGGCGAGCTCAACTTGATTTGCGAAGAGGAAGTCCTGACCAGCCCCAACCCCCAATTGCGCCGGATCGAAGTTTCGGTGTTCGACGCCGAACGTCCGACCCGCCGTATCGTCAAACTGGTTCAGCTCGTGTTGAGGCCCGCGCGGACATGACCCCCGGCACCCCACAACGCCGCCGCGGCTTCACCCTGGTGGAACTGCTGGTGGCGATTAGCATCCTTGCCATCCTGGCCGTGCTCGGCTGGCGTGGCCTGGACGGCATCGTGCGCGCCCGTATCGCCCTGACGCAGGAAATGGAAACCACGCGCGGCATGCAGCTGGCCTTTGCCCAGATGCAGAGCGACTGCGAGCACCTGGCCGGGCGCGAGATCATCGGCCGCCGGCCCAACCTGCTGTGGGAGGCGGGCCGCTTCATGCTGGTGCGCAAGGTCTACAACGAGAACGAAGTCTCCCAGCTGGTGGTGGTGTCCTACCGCCTGGTGGACGGCCAGCTGATCCGGCGAGAATCGCGTGGCACCCGCGACCTGGCCCAGCTCGAGGCGCTGTGGCAGGCGGCCGGCAGCGACGCGCCGTCCGAAGCGTCGACGCCGGTGACCCTGCAAAGCGGCCTGATCGGCATGAACATCCTGGCCTGGCAGGGCAACCAGTGGCGCGTCGACCCGGCCCCGGTCGCCGACGGCGCCCAGGCCGAAGACCCGGACGGCCTGCAGGTCGGCCTGTTCGTGCAGGGACGCGAAGCGCCGATGATCAAGTACTTCCTGCTGGGAGGCACCTGATGCGCCGGCCGCTACGCAGCACGCGCCAGCGCGGCGTCGCGGTCGTCACGGCCCTGCTGCTGACCACGCTGGCCATCTCCATCGTCGCCAGCCTGTTCTGGCAGCAGCAAGTGCAAGTGCGCTCGATGGAAAACCAGCGCCTGCACCTGCAGACCAAGTGGATCCTGCGCGGCGCCCTCGACTGGGCCAGCCTGGTGCTGCGCCAGGACGCCTACACCTCGCAATACACCTCGCTCGACCAGGTCTGGGCCACCCCGCTGGCAGAGACCCGGCTCGACCAGTACATCGAACGCGAACGGGTCGAAGGGGAAAACTTCGACGCGACCCTGTCCGGTAATATTATTGACGCAACGTCGCGCTACAATCTCGCCAACCTGGCAAAGGAGCGCCAGAAGGTGCCGGAACAGGTGGAGATCTTCCGCCGCCTGCTGGACAACCTGCGCCTCGATGCGCGTCTGGCGAACCGGATAGCAGACTTTGTGGCGCAGGGACAGCAAGTAGCGCCAGTGGATCCGCAAGGTACGCCCGGTGGTACGCCAGGCGGAACTCCAGGCGGAACTCCAGGCGAAACGCCCGGTGGAATACCCGGCGGTAACCTGCCGCCGGTCCCGCCAGCGAACGGCGTGCCGATCCCGCTGATGCAGGTGGACGATTTGCTGGCGGTGCAGGGCGTCACCCCGGAAGTGATGGCGAAGCTGCGCCCCTTCGTAATCGTGCTGCCCTACGGAACCGAGGCGACGAAGTTGAATGTGAACACCGTGCCGGCCGAGCTGCTGTCGGCGATCGTGCCGGGGATGTCGCTGTCCCAGGCCAACAGCCTGGTGGCGCGCCGCAAGACGGCGGCCTGGCGCACCCCGGCGGATTTCTCGAGCCAGGCAGCAAACAACCAGCAGTTGGACGATACCTGGGACATCAAGAGCCGCTGGTTTATCGTACAGAGCCGTATTCGGCTCGACCGTGCGGCGCTGAACGCGGAATCGCTGATCGAGCGAACCCCCGTCGTCAGTGTCGGCGGCGGAACCCGAGTGATCTGGACCCGCCAGAACTAGAAGAAAGCGAGACAGTTTGACTACTCTTTATATCCGGCACCCGGCCCGCGCAGAAGGCGAGGGCGCGCTGTGCCGCTTTGCAGTGGTATCCGACGGCGGCGCCATCGCGCAGCAAGGCGAAGGCCCCTTGCGCAACCTGGGCGACGTGGTCGCCGCCAGCCGCCGCGTAGTGCTGCTGCTGGCCGGCGCCGACGTCACCCTGCTGCCGGTCAAGGCCCCGCCGCTCACCGGCGCGCGCCTGCGCGCGGCCCTGCCGGCCCTGGTCGAAGAACATATCCTGGGCGACCCGCTCGATTGCGTGCTGGTGGCCGGCCCCCCCTTGCCGGACGGCCGCCGCCCGGTCGGCGTGGTCCAGCGCGAATGGTTCGAGCCGCTGGTGAAGGCCCTGCTCGGCATGGGCGCACGGGCGGTCGCCGCCGTGCCGGCGCAGCTGTGCCTGCCCCTGCAGCCGGGCAGCGTCAGCGCCGCCATCGGCAACAACGAATTGCTGCTGCGCCACGGCCAGTACGACGGCCTGGGCCTGGCCCTGGACGGCAACCCGACCCTCGCCCTGCAGACCGCACGCGCGCTGGCGGGCGATGCGCCCCTGGTCCTGTACGTCCCGCACGAGCAGCTCGGCGAATACCAGGCCCTGCTGGCAGAGGCCGGTCCCGGCATCACGCTGGAAAGCGAAGCTTGGGAGCACTGGATCGCAGGCAGCAAGAGCAGCACCATGGACCTGGTGCCGGGCCTCGGCACCGCCGGCGTCGCCCAGCGCGACTGGAGCCGCTGGCGCTGGCCGCTCCGCCTCGCGCTGGCCGCGATCGTGGTCAACATCATCGGCGTCAACATCGAATGGCTGCGCCTGAAGCGCGAAGCCGACGCGATACGCCAGGGCATGGCCCAGACTTTCCGCAGCGCGTACCCGGCCCAGCCGGTCATCGATCCGGTGGCCCAGATGCGCCAGAACATCGCACGCGCCAAGGCCGCCAGCGGTCAGGTCAGCCCGGACGAGTTCGGCTGGATCGCCGGCCAGCTCGGCGAGGCGGTACGCGGCCTCGGACGTCCGCCCACGGTGGCGTCAATGGAGTTCCGCGAACGCGCGCTCACCGTGCGCGTCAAACCTGACACCGTCGACCCCGCCACCACGGTCCAGCTGCGTTCCATCCTGGAAGCACGCAACATGAGCCTGGAAGAAAGCGGGCCGGCCACCTGGGTCATCCGCAGCACGGGTGCCGCAGGGGGGGCTGCCGCAGGGCAGGCCGCGCAGGTCGCCACCACGGGAGCAGCACAATGAATGCAGCAGGAAACATCGGCGCGCAGTTCGGCGCAAAATTTGGCGCCTTGCGAGAGCGCGCGCTCACCTGGTGGCTGGGCCGCACCGACCAGGAGCGCAAGTTCCTGACGGTCGGCGGCGTCGTGGTGGGGGTGTCGCTGGTCTATGCGCTGTTGCTGGCGCCGGCCATCGAAGGGCGCGACAGCTTGAAACGCTCGCTGCCCGCGCTGCGCCAGCAGGCGGCCCAGCTGCAGACCATGGCCGCCGAAGCCCAGGCCCTGGCCGCCAGTCCGGCGCCATCGGTAGCGCCCATGAGTTCGGAAGCGCTGAATGCCAGCATGGCCCAGCGCGGCCTCAAGGCCGCCTCGCTCACCATGACCGGCGAATACGCCAAGGTCCAGTTCAATGGCGTGTCCTTCGCCAACCTGGTGTCCTGGCTCGACGCGCAGCGCCGCGAGAACCGCGTGCAGGTGCAGGACGCCACCTTCACCGCCGCGGGTGCGGTGGGGCAGGTCGACGCTACGCTCACGCTGCGCCAGGCCAGCGCGCCGGCCCAATGAAGCGCCTGCTGTTGTGGGGGCTGGCCAGCGTGCTGGCCGTGCTCGTCACCGTGCTGGCCTTCCTGCCCGCTTCCTGGCTGGGGCCGATGGTGGAACAGCAGACCGGAGGCCGTTTGACTCTGGGGGATGCGCAGGGTACGCTTTGGAACGGCTCAGCCTTCGTGGGCGGGGCGCCGGGCGAGGGTGGGGCGGTGACGCCGCTGCTGCCGGGCCGCTTCGCATGGCGTTTGTCGCCGATGGTGCTGCTGGGGCAAGTCCATGTGGAATTGGAAAATCCGCAAGCGCTGGCAGGCCCGGTGCGCATCGACGGCAGCTGGTCGCAGTGGCAGGTGAGCAGCGGCGAACTGCTGCTGCCGGCCGAGGGCCTGGCCGGGCTGGGCGCGCCGCTCAACACGCTGGCGCCCTCCGGCACCATCCGGCTGGTCTGGAATACGCTCGACCTGCTGCGCCAGCCCAATACGGTGGCGGTACAGGGCCGTACGGTATTGACCATGAGCGACATGGGTTCGCGCATGTCGCCGATCCGGCCGCTGGGCAGCTATGAAATGGCATTCGACTGGCGCGGCAGCCAGGCCGACCTGAACCTGCGCACCGTACGCGGTGCGCTCGTACTGACGGGCTCGGGTATGCTGCAAAATGGCCGCCTGCGCTTTTCCGGCCAGGCGTTTGCCGCCGACGGATACGAACAGACGCTGGGTAATATGCTCAACCTGCTGGGCCAGCGCCGCATGGTGAACGGCAAAAACATAATCGCACTCGAGTTCAGATAATGACCAACAACATTCGCACCACCTTTGCTCGACCCCACCTCCGCCTGCCTATCGTGCCGAGTATGCGCCGCGTCGCGGCCGGCGCCATGCTGTGCTGCTTCGCAGCGACCACGGCGGGGACCTTCCTCCCGGCAGCGGCCCAGGCCCAGGAAAGTGCGAACGCCGCGGCGCTGAGCTTCGTCAACGCCGACATCGAATCGGTCATCAAGGCGATCGGCCACTACACCGGCATGACCTTCATCATCGATCCGCGCGTCAAGGGCACGATCACCCTGGTGTCGGAAAAGTCGCTGACCAAGAGCCAGGCCTTCGCCTTGCTCACCTCGACCCTGCGCCTGCAGGGCTACGCCGTGGTCACCAGCGGCGACGGCTATGCCAAGGTGGTGCCGGAAGCCGAAGCCAAGGCCCAGTCCTCGCCGACCCAGGTCGGCGGCGTGCGCGCCAGCAAGGCAACCGGCGACCAGATCGCCACCCAGGTGTTTTATCTCTCCTACGAGTCGGCGGCCAACCTCACCGCCGTGCTGCGCCCCCTGATCTCGCCGAACAATTCCATCATGGCGAACCCGGGCAACAACACCCTGGTCATCACCGACTACGCCGACAACCTGCGCCGCCTGGCCAAGATCATCGCCGCGCTCGACGCGCCGGTGGCGGCCGACCTCGACGTGATCCCGATCCGCAACGCGATCGCCAGCGACATCGCCGCCCTGGTCACTCGCCTGATGGAACCGAGCGCCGGCGGCGACTCGGGGCGGGTCACCGTGCTGGCCGACCCGCGCACCAACTCGGTCGTGATCCGCGCGCCTTCGCAGGCGCGCGCCAACCTGGCCAAGTCGCTGATCGCGCGCCTCGACCAGCAAACCTCGACGCAAGGCAATATTCACGTCGTCTACCTGAAGAATGCCGACGCCAGCCGCGTGGCGCAAACCCTGCGCGCCGTGGTGTCGCAGGACGCGTCCGCGGTGCCGGTGCAGCAACAGGGCACCTCGGGCGGCTCGATCCAGGCGGGCTCGGCTGGCATGGGCGGGAGCGGCGGCCAGGGCGGACTCGGCAGCCAGCAGGGCCAGCAGGGCAGCCTGGCCACGGCCGGCACCGGCGGCACTTATGGCCAGCAGAGCCAGCTCACCGCGGGCGGCGCCGGCGGCGGCCAGGGTTCCGGCTTCATCCAGGCCGACGCCTCGACCAACAGCCTGATCATCACTGCGCCGGACGCGGTGTACCGCAACCTGCGCAGCGTCATCGACCAGCTCGACGTGCGCCGCGCCCAGGTCTACATCGAGGCGCTGGTGGTCGAAGTGACCTCCAACAAGGCCTCGGAGTTCGGCGTGCAGTGGATCGGCGCCTCGGGCGACAACGACAGCAAGTACCGCGTCGGCGGCGTCCAGTCCTTCACCGGCGGCGCCCAGGGCAGCAACATCGTCAACCTGGCCGCGGCCGCGCGCACCGGCCTGTCCGGCACCTCGGTGCCGAGCATCCCGGGCGGCCTGACCTTCGGCCTGTTCCGCCAGGTGGGCGGCGAGCTGGGCCTGGGCGCGGTGGCGCGCGCCCTTGAAAACGATGGCAATGCCAATATCTTGTCCACACCGAACATGATCACCCTGGACAACGAACTGGCGACGATCAAGGTCGGCCAGAACGTCCCGATCATCACCGGCTCGTATACGACCACGGCTGCGACCGGCGGCGGCAATCCGTTCCAGACCGTCGACCGCCGCGACGTGGGCCTGCTGCTCAAGGTGCGACCCCAGATTTCGGAAGGGGGTACGATCAAGATGGCGATCCTCCACGAAAATTCGAGCGTCGACCCGGCCACCCGCAACGCGCCGCAGGGCTTGACCACCAACCAGCGCGCGATCGAAAGCAATGTGCTGGCCGACGACGGCCAGATCATCGTGCTCGGCGGCCTGATCGAGGACACCGAGGGCGATGGCGAAGAGAAAGTACGCGGCCTGGGTGACATTCCGGTGCTGGGCAACCTGTTCAAGTACCGCAACCGCACCCGGGTCAAGACCAACCTGATGGTGTTCCTGCGTCCCGTGGTGGTGCGCAGCAAGGAAGCCTCGCATTCGCTGGCCATGGACCGCTACGAATACATGCGCGCCGTCGGCGCCTCGGGCCAGGCCAGCCAGGAAGACACGATCCTGATGCGCAACCTCGGCGCGCCGCAACTGCCGCCGCTGACGGGTGGCCAGCCGCCCGTCGGCGGCACCATGGCCACCGCGCCGGTACAGACGGCGCCCGTCGCCGGCAGCGCCCCGGGCGCGGCCAGCGGCCAACCGCTGCCGCCAGGCCAGCAGCGCCAACAGAATCAGCAGAATCAGCAGGCCGCGCCGCAGTCCCAGTTTCGTCCGGTGACGCCATCGAACCAGAATTAAGCCGACCATGAACAATTTGTTGCCTTTCGCCTTCGCCCGTGACCACGGCGTGCTGGCGCGCGGCGGGGACGAACCGGGCCAGGCCGTCGAGGTGCTGGTATCCAGTGCCACGGCGCCCAGCGCGATCGCGGAAGTCTCGCGCCGTTTCGGCCGCATTACCCTGCGCCGCCTCGAACGCGGCGAGCTCGACGACGCCATCGCCAAGGCCTATGCCGGCGCCGGCGGCGATGCCTCGCAGGTGGTCGACGAGTTCGACGCCGATCTCGACCTGACCCGCCTGCTGCAGGACGTGCCCGCCATCGAAGACCTGCTGGAATCCTCGGACGATGCCCCGGTGATCCGCATGATCAACGCGCTCCTGACACAATCGCTGCGCGAAGGCGCGTCCGACATCCACATCGAGCCCTTCGAGCAGACCTCGGTCGTGCGCTTCCGCGTCGACGGCGCGCTGCGCGACATCGTGCGCCCGAAAAAGGCGATCCACGCCTCGCTGATCTCGCGTATCAAGATCATGTCGCAGCTCGACATCGCCGAAAAGCGCCTGCCGCAGGACGGCCGCATCACCCTGCGCATCGGCGGCAAGCCGGTCGACGTGCGCGTCTCGACCCTGCCGACCGGCCACGGCGAGCGCGCGGTGCTGCGTCTGCTGGACAAGGAAGCCGGCAGGCTGGACCTGAGCCACTTGGGCATGAGCCCGGACATGCTGCCCCAGTTCGACCGCCTGATCAACCAGCCGCACGGCATCGTGCTGGTCACCGGCCCGACCGGTTCGGGCAAGACGACCACGCTGTACGCGGCGCTGTCGCGCCTGAACGCGTCCACCACCAACATCATGACGGTGGAAGACCCGATCGAATACGACCTCAACGGCGTCGGCCAGACCCAGGTCAATGCCAGAATCGACATGAGCTTCGCCAAGGCCCTGCGCGCCATCCTGCGCCAGGACCCGGACGTGATCATGATCGGCGAGATCCGCGACCTGGAAACGGCGCAGATCGCGGTGCAGGCCTCGCTCACCGGCCACCTGGTGCTGGCGACCCTGCACACCAATGACGCGGCTTCGGCCGTGACCCGTCTGCTGGACATGGGCATCGAGCCCTTCCTGTTATCGTCCTCCCTGCTGGGCGTGATGGCGCAGCGCCTGGTGCGTAAACTCTGCGTGCACTGCAAGGTCAGCGACGCGTCCGGCTGGCACGCGGTGGGTTGCGAGCGCTGCGGCCACACCGGCTACCACGGCCGGGTCGGCGTCTACGAACTGCTGGAAACCACCGAAGAGATCCGCGCCCAGATCCACAACCAGGCCTCCGAAGCCGAGATCCGCGTCGCCGCCCAGAAGTCGGGCATGCGGCTGATGCGCGAGGACGGCGAGCGCTGGTTGCAGGACGGCACCACCACGCGCGCCGAGCTGGTGCGCGTGACCAAGGACTAAGGGAAGCCTATGCCGGCATTTCGCTACGAAGCCGTCGACGCCGGCGGCGCGACCAGGAAGGGCGTGGTCAACGCCGACAGTCCGCGCTCGGCGCGCGCCGACCTGCGCACCCAGGGACTCACGCCGCTCTCCGTCGAGCAGATCGCGGCCCAGGTCGACGACGCCGGCGTGGCGCGCTCGCGCGGCTTCGGCGAGCGCCTGTCGCAGGTCGAGCTGGCGCTGTTCACGCGCCAGCTGGCCAGCCTGCTGGAAGCGGGCCTGCCGCTCGAGCAGGCCTTCACCGCGCTGCTGGAGCAGGCCGAGCGCCCCTACGTGCGCGACCTGATCGCCTCGATCCGCTCCGAAGTCATCGGCGGCGTGGCCTTCTCCAGCGCGCTGTCGCGCCACCCGCGCGACTTCGCCGAGATCTACCGCGCCCTGGTGTCCTCGGGCGAGCAGATCGGCCAGCTCTCGCGCGTGCTGTCGCGCCTGGCCGACTACATCGAGCGCCGCAACGCGCTGGTGCAGAAGGTGCGCCTGGCGTTTACCTACCCGGCCATCGTCACCGTGGTGGCCTTCGCCATCGTCATCTTCCTGCTCACCTACGTGGTGCCGCAGATCGTCTCGGTGTTCGCCAATACCAAGCAGAAGCTGCCTTTCCTCACCGTGATGATGCTGGCGATTTCCGACTTCGTACGGGCCTACGGCATCTACGTCGGCATCCTGCTGATCGGCGCCTTCTGGCTGTGGCGGCGCGCGCTGCGCAACCCCGACCTCAAGCGGCGCTGGCATACATGGCTGCTGAATGCGCCGATCTATGGAAAATTCGAGCGCAGCCTGAACACGGCGCGCTTCGCCAGCACGCTGGCGATCACCACCGGTTCCGGCGTGCCGATCCTGCGCGCGCTCGAGACCAGCCGCGACACCCTGTCGAACGTCGCCATGCGCGAACTGGTCGAACAGGCCACCGGCAGCGTGCGTGAAGGCGTGAGCCTGGCGCGCGCCCTGTCGGCGCAGAAGCATTTCCCGCCGATGCTGGTGCACATGATCCGCGCCGGCGAGATCACCGGCGAGCTGCCCAGCATGCTCGAGCGCGCCGCCAATTCGCAGCAGGCCGACCTCGAGCGCCGCACGCTGACCATCGCCGGCCTGCTGGAGCCGGTGCTGATCCTGGCCATGGGCCTGGTGGTGCTCCTGATCGTGCTGGCGGTCCTGATGCCGATCATCGAAATCAACCAGCTGGTGCGCTGACATAAGAACAAGAAGGAAACCATGAACAAGCGTCTGCCTCTCCTCTTCACCCTGCTCGCCCTGGTCCTGCTGGTCGCCTCGATCGCCTACTGGTTCCTGCAGCTGTACAAGCCCGAGCAGCGTCCGCTGGCGCCGGCGCCGGCCATGGCCCAGGCCGAGCCGAACCCGGAAGCGGCGGCCTACCTGTTCGGCGGCCAGCCGACCGCGGTGGCGATTTCCAACTACCAGCTCACCGGCGTCGTCTCCGCCGGCCCCAACAGCGCCGTGATCCTGGTGGCCGAGGGTTCGCCGCCCAAGGCGGTGCGGATCGGGCGCGAGATCGTGCCGGGCGTGACGGTGGCCGAGGTGCATCCGAAATACGTGATGCTGTCCGAAGGCGGCGTGATGAAACGCGTCGACCTGGCGCTCGACACGGGCGCCTCCAGCCAGCCGGGCATGGCGCCGCCGGTACCGCAGCCGATGGCCGCGGCGCCGGCGCCGGGTGTCGAGCCGCAGACTTCGCCGGGCGTCGTCACCGCGCCGGCCGGCATGCAGCCGGTAACGCCGGGCGGCGGGGCCTCCGTCACCACCCCGGAGCCCGCGATGCCGGGGCAGGATGCGCCGCCACCGCCCGATCCGACCATGGCCCAGCCGCAGCAAGGGCAGCAAGAACAGCAGGGGCAGGAAGGGCAGCAGGGACAGAACCCGCCGCCGCCGAACCAGGTGCAGATGCCGCCCCCGACCCGCGCGGTAAACAGCCCGGTAGGTGAGCCGAACCCAACCCAGTAAGCCCGAACGCCGCAGCGATGCGGCGTTTTTTTTTGGCCATCCGGCCCCCTGGCTGGACGGGCAGGGCATATCCCGGTGTAAGCTTGCATCTTGTTAATTCATCATGCCGGAGCTAGCCCTTGAAACGTCCGAATGTCCTGCGCGTCAAACCCCTGGTCTCGCGCATCGTCCTGTCCTGCCTGGCTGCCCTGAGCTGGTCCGCTGCACAGGCCGCCGAGGTCACCATCACCGCCGACCGCCTGCTGGACGTGCGCACCGGCCGCATGGTCCAGAACCCCGAGATACTGGTGCGCGACGGCCGCGTCGTCAGCGTCAAGCCCGGGTCCGCCATGCCGGCCGCGGCGCCATCGGGTGACACCGGCACCAGGATCGCCCTGCCCGGAATGACCCTGGTGCCGGGCCTGATCGACATGCACGTCCACCTCGATTCCGACCCTACCTACGGCGGCTACAGCTACCTCGAATACAACGACCGCTTCTGGTCGGCGCTGGCCGTCGCCCATGCGTCGAAAACCCTGGATGCGGGCTTCACCACCGTGCGCAACGTCGGCGCCTCGGACTGGAACGACGTCGGCCTGGGCCAGGCCATCGCCGCCGGCAAGGTGCGCGGGCCGCGCATCATTCCCGCGGGGTGGTCCTTCGGCGCCACCGGCGGCCACTGCGACAGCACTTACTTCCCGCCTTCGATGGAAGAGCAGAACCCGTACAACGCCGACGGCCCGGAGGAAGTGCGCAAGTCGGTGCGCGCGCTGCGCAAATACGGCGCCCAGGTGATCAAGGTGTGCGCCACCGGCGGCGTGTTCTCGCGCAATACCGAGCCGGGCCAGCAGCAGATGAACTATGGCGAGCTGCGCGCCGCGGTCGAAGAAGCCGCCCAGTGGGGCCTGAAGGTGGCGGCCCATGCGCACGGCGCGGCCGGTATCAAGGACGCGATCCGGGCCGGCATTACGACCATCGAGCACGCCAGCCTGATCGACGACGAAGGCATCCTGCTCGCGAAGAAGCACGGCGCCTGGCTGTCGATGGACATCTACAATGGCGAC
Source organism: Massilia sp. (assembly GCF_046293535.1). Classification (NCBI taxonomy): domain Bacteria; kingdom Pseudomonadati; phylum Pseudomonadota; class Betaproteobacteria; order Burkholderiales; family Oxalobacteraceae; genus Massilia; species Massilia sp. The sequence goes on from NZ_JBKBOV010000007.1 coordinate 141,611, forward strand.
TACACCGCCGCTGAAGGCAAGAAGAACGGCGTGCTGGAAGACAACCTGCGCAAGGACCGCGAAGTGACCGAGATCCAGCGCCAGAATTTCAGGAAGGCGCACGCGGCCGGCGTGAAAATGGTCTACGGCACCGACGCCGGCGTGCATCCGCACGGCGGCAACGGCAAGCAGTTCGCGGTCATGGTCAGGTACGGCATGACGCCGCTGCAGGCCATCCAGGCGGCCACCATCAATTCCGCCGAGGCGCTGGGCAGCAAGGATGTCGGCATCGTCGAGGCCGGCCGCTGGGCCGACATGGTGGCGGTGCGGGGCGACCCGCTGGAGAACGTGCAGTTGCTGGAAGCCCCGGCGGTGGTGATCCAGGGCGGAACGGTGGTCAAACGCAACGTGCCCTGAATCAGCGCGGGTAGGTGAAGCCGGTACGAATGTCCATCGGCAGCAGCCGGCCACCTTCGCGCACCATGAGCCGCTGGGGCGGTTCGTCACCGGAGAGCACGCGCCGTGTGACGGGTAGTCCTTCGCCCTTGCGCACCAGTTCGTCGCTGCGCTCGTACGCATTCGGGCAGCCGGTGGCCTTGATGAGCGCCTGCACGACCGGCACCTTCCACAGGTCGACCCCGGCGGCATTGAACTGGCAGACCAGGTAGCCCGTGGCGCCGCCATAGCTGTGCACCAGCAGGCCGGGCAAGCCGGTCTGATCACCGTCGATGAGCTGGACTAGCGCCTCTGGATCGGCGTCACGCAACACGTCGGCGCGAGCCAGCACGGCAGCCTGTACGCGCCGCTTGATCATGGCGTGGTCGACCGGCTCGTCCTCGCGCAGGGTCCAGACCCGGGCGGCGATCTGGGACTTGGCGTTGTAGGCCGCGCGCGCCAGGAACTGGCGCGACGAGGACTGCACGATGGCGGTAGCGCCCGCCTTGTTGCGCTCCGCCGGCTTGCCCTCGACCTTGTCGATGGCTGAGAGATAAATCCAGGGGTCGCCGGCAAGGATGGCTTTTTCCTTGCCCTGCTTGATGGTAATGGTGAGCATGCGCGGCTTTCGTTTTCAGGATGCGCATGATACAGCAGCGGTGACGCCGCTCAGGCTTCGATCACCTCGACCAGTTCGAAATGCAGGGTGACGAATTCGAAGTCGTCGTGCAATTGGTACTGGGGCAGGCAGCGGATGTGCACTTCCTGGAATTCGCGGGCGCTGGCGAAGGTTTCGCCACGCCAGACTTCTTCGGGAATGTCGCCGAAACGGATGAGCTGCACCTTGGTCGCGCGGATCAGGCAGCGCAGGCGCTGCTTCAGGTCGTAGACTTCGATCAGGTCGCCCGCTGCGTAACTGCCGTCGCCGTATTCGCCGTAGGGCTTGTAGTAGTCCTCGACCGTGTCGGCCGTGACCGTCTTGCGGCCAGCCATCACGGCGCGCGGCAGGCTGTCGTCGTTCTCATCGGCGCCCCAGAAGGTCAGGCGCTTGCGCCTGCCGGTGTCCGGCGCCGCCGTCATGCGCGCCTCAACGCGGTGAAGGCGGCGAACTCCCAGGACCGGAAGCCCAGCAGCAGCGTGTAGCCGTCGCGCTCCTGCAGTGGCAGGCGGCGATCGTTGCGGTGCAGGCGCGCCAGTTCCCCGGCCAGTTGCTCGATCTTCTGCGCCAGTTCCTGGGCGCTGGCGCTCGACAGGCGCGCAGGCAGACACATCAGCGCTTCGCCGGGACGGTCGAACCTGCCGGCAAAATAGTCCTCCACCACGTGCTCGCGGAAGAAACGCTGGACCGGGCCGTCCGGCAGCCAGCGGAAGGCGTTCGAGACGCGCAGGCTGTAGCGGTTCAGGGGTTTCAGCTCGATCAGTCCGAGCCGGTCGAGTTCGGCCAGCAGGGTGATGCACTCCGGCTCGGTCAGGCGATAGGTCTCGGTGACCTGTCCCAGCGACCAGTGTCCGAGGCAGCAGATCGCCATCAGCAGCAGGCGCGGGTTGGCGACCAGCGAGGTTTCCTGGGGCAGGGTGAGGAAGTCGGCCTGGGGGCGTGCGTCGGCGGCGCGGCGCAGCACGTCTTCCAGCGCGATGCCGGTCACCTGGCAGATCTGGGCCAGGCGCGACAGGGCCATGTCCTTCTGGCCGAACATGCGCTTGACGCTCGACTCGCTCACACCGATGCGCCCGGCCAGGTCTTTGTAGGTGATGTTGGCGGTGCGCAGTTCGGCGCGCAGCACGTCGAGGACCAGTTCCGGTGAACTCATGGTTTTAAATGGTCAAAATGTAATGTCGACTGAATGTACCTGTGAACGCTGAGTTGAGCAAGACGTAGGGTGGTGCGGCTCCACCCTGCAATGAGATGATCTTGCACGATGGCGCCGCCCACGCGTTCAACAACAGCAAGAACAGACGCACGGGCAGCCCAAGCAGTGTTTGAACGCGCGGGCGGCATTCGCAGCGGCGGCATGCAGAGTGCAAAGTGGAGCCGCGCCACCCTACAACAGCGTTTCGCACAGGCGTAAAAAAAGGCGGACACGCTTGCGCGGCCCGCCAAGGGGAAAGTCTGTCGAAAGGAAGAAGCGGCTCAGTTACTCATCGTCGTCCGCGACCAGCCTGGCCTTCTTCAGCATGCGCTTGGCCTCTTGCCGCTCGCTCGAGAGCGGTTTGGCATGGGGCCCGGCGGACCTGGCCTTGGCCAGCGCCGCGATCGGGTTGCGCGGCTTGCCGAAGTTCTGGGACGGCTCCACCCGCAGCCGCATTTTTTGCCGCGTCGCCAGTGCCTTGTTCGCCATCGCCAGTCCTCCTTCTCAAGAAATTACAACACGTACCTCGACAGGTCTTCGTTCACCGACAGCGCATCCAGTCGTGCATTGACGTAGGCCGCGTCGATGGTGACCGTCTGGTCCTTTTCCAGGCCGGCCGTGAACGAGACTTCCTCGAGCAGCTTTTCCATCACCGTGTACAGGCGGCGCGCGCCGATGTTCTCGGTGCGCTCGTTGACCGAGAATGCGATCTCGGCCAGGCGATGGATGCCGTCGTCGGTAAACACGACCTGCACGCCTTCGGTGGCCAGCAGCGCTTCGTACTGCTTGGTCAGGCTGGCGTCGGTCGAGGTCAGGATGCTCTTGAAGTCTTCGATCGAGAGCGACTCCAGTTCGACGCGGATCGGGAAGCGGCCCTGCAGTTCCGGGATCAGGTCGGACGGCTTGGACAGGTGGAAGGCGCCCGAGGCGATGAACAGGATGTGGTCGGTCTTGATCATGCCGTACTTGGTGTTCACCGTCGTGCCTTCGACCAGCGGCAGCAGGTCGCGCTGCACGCCGGCGCGCGAGACGTCGGCGCCGCCGTGTTCGGAACGGGTGGCGATCTTGTCGATCTCGTCCAGGAACACGATGCCGTTCTGCTCGACGTTGGCGATCGCCTTCTGCTTCAGCTCGTCCTCGTTGACCAGCTTGGCGGCTTCCTCGTCGACCAGCAGCTTCATCGCTTCCTTGATCTTCATCTTGCGCGGCTTCTTGCGTGCGTTACCGACGCCAGCGAACATCGACTTGATCTGCTCGGTCATTTCTTCCATGCCCGGCGGCGCCATGATTTCCATCTGCGGCATGGCGTCGGCCACGTCGATCTCGATCTCGCGGTCGTCGAGCGAGCCTTCGCGCAGGCGCTTGCGGAAGGTCTGGCGGGTGGCGTCGCCTTCCTTGCTGTCGCCGCCATTGCTGACGTTGAAGCCGAAATCGCGCGCCGGCGGCACCAGGATGTCGATGACGCGGTCTTCGGCCGCATCCTCGGCGCGCTGGCGCACCTTCTTCTGTTCGCTGGCGCGGGTCTGCTTCACGCCGATATCGATCAGGTCGCGGATGATGGTGTCGACGTCGCGGCCGACGTAGCCGACTTCGGTGAACTTGGTCGCTTCGATCTTGATGAAGGGCGCATCGGCCAGCTTGGCCAGGCGGCGCGCGATCTCGGTCTTGCCGACGCCGGTCGGGCCGATCATCAGGATGTTCTTCGGGGTGATCTCGTGGCGCAGCGGCTCGGCGACCTGCTGGCGGCGCCAGCGGTTGCGCAGCGCGATCGCGACCGCGCGCTTGGCCTTGCCCTGGCCGACCACGTGCTTGTCCAGTTCCGAGACGATCTCGGGCGGGGTCATGTTCATGATGGGGGACTGGTTCATTCCAGGGTCTCGATGATGTGGTTCAGGTTGGTGTAGATGCACAACTCGCCCGCGATGGTGAGCGATTTCTTCACGATCTCTTCGGGCGACATCTCGGTGTTCTCGTACAGGGCCTTGGCCGCCGAGTGGGCGTACACGCCGCCCGAGCCGATCGCGCCCAGGCCGTCTTCCGGTTCCAGCACGTCGCCGTTGCCGGTGATGATCAGGGTCGATTCGCGATCGGCAACCAGCAGCATGGCCTCGAGCTTGCTCAGCATGCGGTCGGTGCGCCAGTCCTTGGCCAGTTCGACCGAAGCGCGCAGCAGGTTGCCCTGGTGCTTTTCCAGCTTGGCTTCGAAGCGGTCGAGGAGGGTAAAGGCATCGGCGGTGGCGCCGGCGAATCCGCACAGGACCTTGCCCTGGTACAGCTTGCGCACCTTGCGCGCCGAGCCCTTCATGACGACGTTGCCCAGCGTGACCTGGCCATCGCCGCCCAGCGCGACCTGGCTGCCGCGCCTCACACTGACGATGGTGGTGCCGTGAAATTGTTCCATTTTTAGCCTCGTGGTTGTCTAGCCACCCGCAGATGGGGTGGGTGCATTGAATTGCAAGACAAGCGCGGCCAAAAACTGTCGCGCAGGAAAAACAGCGTCAATACCGGTGCGGGTAAAGACGGATGCCACTGTCGTCGTGCGTATAGCCGAGCAGGCGCAGCAGGGCCGCCACCAGGTGGTTCAGGTCGCGCAGCTCGACCCGCCGTTGCTGCTGCGTGTGCGCGCGTAGCCGGCCCTGCAGCGCGGTGGCGCAGGCATAGTCCATGCGCGCCAGGCGCGAGCAATCCAGCACCAGGATGTCGCGGCCTTCGGCGTAGGCGTCGATCGCGTCGAGCAGCGCCGCGCAGTCTCCCAGCGCCAGCGGCGGCAGCAGGAAGCGGTCGCCCGCCACCGGGGCCGGCGCCGCGGTCGATACATGTTCCGGCGTCTCGAACGAGGGCGGCGACACCTCGAAGGTGACGCAGTAATCCATCGCCGATTCCTCGAAATCCTTTTCGCGCTTGGACAGCAGGAGCAGTTCGAGCAGCAGCAGCCAGGGCGCTTCGCCGGGGGTGCGGTCACCGACTGCGAGCATGGGGCGCAGGGTCGCCAGCAGGGCGTCGGCGCCGGCCAGCACCAGTTCGCGTCCCTCCTTGCGCAGCGTTTGCAGCGCCTTCAGGAGCAGGGAGCAGCCTTCGGCATCGGCGCTGCGCACCCCGCCGAGGTCCACGCGCACCAGCGGCGCCTGCGCGGCGAGCAGGCGTTGCAGGCGCGGGGCGATGCCGCCGTCGAGGACCGGGCCGACGCTTTCGCTGGCGGCCACGCCGGTGAGCTGGGGCAGGTCCTGCGCAGGCGGCGGCGGCTGCCAGGCCGGCGGCGACGTCTCGAAATGGCTGGCGTAGTCGATGGCGATGCTCTCGAAGCGGCTTTCCTGGCCGGTGGCCTGGTAGAGGTCGAACAGCATCCACCAGGGCAGGCGTTCGCGCCGGCCGAAGTCCGCCAGGCTGTCGCGCAGCAGGCTCTCGGCCGCGGCGGACTGGCCGTTGGCGTAGAGGATGGCGCCTTCCTCGACGGCCGGCGCGGTGGCGGGCAGGGCTGCGGCGTCGGGCAGGTCTTCCGGCGCGGGAGGGGGCTCAGGGAGCGCGGCGGCGGCGGCGGGGCGGCGCGCCATGCTGCCCCAGGCCGGTTCGTCGTCGAAGATGGCGGAGCTCATTTCGAGTTCGATCTCGTCGATCTTGGCGGCGGTGGCGCGGGCGATGGCGCGCTGGCGTTCGCGTTCGGCTTCCGTGTCCAGGCGCGAGGGCTCGCCGGCGCGCAGGCGCGTGTCCACGGCGAGGAAGGAATCGGATGCGTCCTCGACTGGCGTGTCGCTCTTTTTCTTCAGGAAGGAGAACAGCCCCATGGTCCCCGATGGATAATTGAACAAGTCCCGGCACGGACATGACGGTAGCACGGCTGCGAGCGGCATGTGCTGCGCACACGCGCACCACCGCTAGTGTATCCCATAGGAAATGAAACGTATGCACGACGCATCGTGCGGCGCACAAAAACAAAAAAGCATGCGCCTTGCGGTGCATGCTTTTTCGGTGGAGGTGGACGGGGATCAGTCGCCGTACAGTTTCTGCTTCAGTTCGCGGCGCTGCTGGGCTTCCAGCGACAGGGTCGCGGTAGGACGGGCGATCAGGCGCGCGACGCCGATCGGCTCGCCAGTTTCATCGCACCAGCCGTATTCGCCGTTCTCGATGGCCTGCAGCGATTGCTGCACCTTCTTGAGCAGCTTGCGTTCGCGGTCGCGGGTGCGCAGTTCCAGCGCATGTTCTTCTTCGATGGTCGCGCGATCGGCCGGGTCCGGTACCAACACGGTTTCGCGCAGGTGTTCCGTGGTCTCGCCGGCATTTTTCAGCAGCTCTTTCTCGAGCTCCTGCAGACGGTTGCGGAAGAACGCGAGCTGTGCCGGGTTCATGTAGTCGTCGTCGCTCATCGCCCGAATTTCTTCTTCCGTCAGAAGGCGTTCTTCGAGCTGCGCGGCGGTATTCGGTTTCGTTGTTTTAGTCATGATGCCTTCGATACGACAGAGGTTTTCATTTTAGCAGCAAACTTGGCATTGACATCTTTGCAACAGATGTGTGCGGCGCTTGCTGCCCCGGACGGCAATCGCCGTCCTTCACTGCCTGTCCCGGCCCGGCATGCTGCTGGCTTGGGACGATGTCCGGATGCGCCGGCGCGCTAGCGCCGGTGCCCGGCCTGCCAACTCTCACGGCAGGTCGTCAGCGGGTCCGGACCTGCCCGCAAAACTGATGTAGTTTATACCAAACACTGTTCAAGTCCGCTGATAAATACGTCTTTTGGTAAATTTTTACCAATAAACACCATTTTACTGCCACGGGTTTCGCCTTCGCTCCACTTTGCGCCCAGGTCGCTGCCCATGATTTGATGCACGCCTTGGAATACGACCTTGCGGTCGGCGCCCGCCATCGACAGCACGCCCTTGTAGCGCAACATCTGTGGTCCGAAGACCTGCACCATGCTGCCAAGGAACTGGTCCAGGCGTTCCGGGTCGAAGGCGCGCTCGCTCTTGAAGACGAAAGCGGCGATGTCGTCCGTGTGGTGGCTATGGTGATGATCGTGGTGATTGCAGGCTTCGCCATGGGCGTGGTCGTGACCGCAGTGTTCGCCATGCTCGTGATCATGCTCGTGAGCGTGGTCTTCTTCGGCGCGCAGGAAGTCCGGGTCCAGCTCGAGCTTGTCGTTCAGGTTGAAGCCGCGCAGGTCGAGCACCTCGGAAATCGGCGCGCGGCCGAAGTCGCTCGTCGAGATCGGGGCGCGCGGATTGATGCGGTGCAGGCGCGCCTTCAAGGCCTCGACGGCGGCGGCGTCGACCAGGTCTGTCTTGGAGAGCAGGATCTTGTCGGCAAAGCCGACCTGGCGCTGGGCTTCCTCATGGCGGTCCAGCTGGTCCATCGCATGGCGCGCATCGACCACGGTCACCACGGCGTCGAGCATATAGTTAGCGCCCACTTCTTCGTCGACGAAGAAGGTCTGCGCCACCGGGCCCGGGTTGGCCAGGCCGGTGGTCTCGATCACCACGCGGTCGAAAGCGATCTCGCCGGCGGCGCGCTTCTGCGCCAGGCTGGTGAGCGCCACGATCAGGTCGCCACGCACGGTGCAGCAGATGCAGCCGTTGTTCATTTCGACGATCTGTTCGCCGGTGTCGCGCACCAGGATCTCGTTGTCGATGTTTTCCTGGCCGAATTCATTCTCGATGACCGCGATCTTCAGACCATGCTCCTCATGCAGGATGCGGTTGAGGAGGGTGGTCTTGCCTGCGCCGAGAAAGCCGGTGAGGATCGTGCTTGGGATTGGTTCCATGTTCGCTTTGCTGTCGCTTGGGTCCGCATCAAGGCGGAATAATCGGGGGATTATGCCGGATTTCGTGCGAGATCACCATCAATCAACCGTGCAGCGTCTTGACGCAACTCAACCTATTGAGCGGTTTACTTTGCCTTGGCCCGTGGATGGGCCTTGTCGTAGACCGCAGCCAGGTGCTGGAAGTCGAGCGCCGTATAGATCTGGGTCGAGGTGATGCTGGCGTGCCCGAGCAATTCCTGCACCGCGCGCAGGTCGCCCGAGGATTGCAGCACGTGCGACGCGAAGGAGTGGCGCAGCACGTGCGGGTGGACGTGCACCGGCGTGCCCGCGCGCAGCGCGTGCGCCTTCAGGCGGGTCTGCACCACGCGCGGCGTGATGCGGCTGCCGCGGTTCGACAGGAACAGCGCGGCGCTGCCGTCGCGGGGCGCGGGACGCACGGCCAGCCAGGCCGAGAGCGCAGAGCGCGCCGGCGCGCCGACAGGCACGCGCCGCATCTTGCCGCCCTTGCCGGTGACGACCACTTCGCCGGCCTGCAGGTCCAGCCAGCCGAGCGAGGCGGGCATGCCCTTGCCGGCTTCGGTATAGACCGTGTCCAGGCCGGCCAGCTCCGATACCCGCAGTCCGCTCGAATACAGCAGTTCGAACATGGCGCGGTCGCACAGTTCGGCCGGCTCGGCATGGCCCTTGGCATTGGCTTCCATCAGCTGCACCGCATCGTCGACCGACAGGGCCTTGGGCAGGTTTTTCGGACGGCGTGGCGCGCGCACGCCCTCGACCGGGTTGGCCGCCAGGGTGATCTGGCGCGACAGCCAGTCGTAGAAGCCGCGCCAGCCGGACAGCTTGCGCGCGATTGAACGCGCCGACTGGCCGCCGGCATGCAGCTTGGCCGCGAAGCGGCGGATGTCGTGGTGGGTCAGCCGCGGCCAGTCTTCATGGCCTGCCAGGGAGACGAGCTCCGCCAGGTCACGCCGATAGGCCGCCACCGTGTGCGGCGACAGCTGGCGCTGGGTGGCGAGCTCGCCCAGGTAGCGGGCCGGCCAGTCCGTCGCCGCCGTCTTCATGACTCAAGCGCGCAGTGGGGCCAGCGCGGTGCTGGCGGTGGTGGCGATATGGACCAGGAAGTCGGTCGCCATGGTCGCGGTGAAGCGGTCGTCGTTCGGGGCGCCCAGCACCAGCAGGCCGAAGGTCTTGCCGCCGGCGACCAGCGGCATCAGCACGGTCGAGCGGACCGCGGCCGGGTCGTCGAGCCAGCGCACCGCTTCGAAGTCGTTGTTCAGGCCGCAGTAAGGCGCGCGCAGGCTGGCCGCGAACAATTTAGCGTCGTCCGACACGCCATCGGTGAACCAGGTGTCGGCATAGTCCGGCTTCAGGTTCCACAAACGCAGCGTCACCTGCGGCACCATGAATTCGGTGCGCAGCGCGTCGACCAGGTCGCGCGGCATGGCGGCGCCGCCACTCGATTTAAGCAGGGCCTGGTTCCAGGCGTGGAAGCGGTTGGCGATGGCGTGGTTTTCCTCGGCGCGGCGGGTCAGCTCGGACAGGCGCAGTTCGAGGACGCGGTACTTGTCGCGCATGACCTCCATCTGGCGCTCCTGCAGCGACACGGCGCGGCCGGTCAGCGGGCTCGACAGCTTCACTTCGCCCAGCAGGCCAGCGTGCTCCTCGAAGAATTGCGGGTGGTCGATGAGGTATTGGGCGACGGTCTTGGCGTCGATCGTATCGGTGGTCATGAAAGCTCGAGGTGAAAGATATCCGTCCGCCATTTTACCTGACGGGCAATAAGCAACGGACATAAAAAAAGACGCCCTGGCTGGCAGGGCGTCTTTGGGGAGCGGCAGTGCTTTAGAAGCGGTGGCGGATGCCGATTTGCAGCGCGCGGCCGTCTGCGCCCGGGGTCTCGGTGAAGCCGCCCGGGTTGCCCGAGGTGCCCGGCGAGTACTGTGCCAGGCCCTTGTTCTTGATGAAGGCCGCGACCGTGTACACGTCGGTGCGCTTCGACAGGAAGTGGTCGTAGCCGATCGCGTACAGGTTGGCATCGCTGTTGGTGGCGGTGCGGTCGTTCTGGTGCGCGTACTGGGCCATGATGCGGCCGCTGCCGATCTTGTAGTGCGCGCCCACCTGGTAGCTGTTGGCGTCCTGCTGGGTGTTGTTGCGCAGCGCGTTCACGAAGATGGTGCGCAGCTGGCCCTGGACGGCTGCCGGGATGCCCTGCTGGGTCAGCACCGGGGTCACGCCCTGGTCCCAGCCGGCGGTGTAGTCGGCCATCAGCACCGAGTTGGTGTTGCGCTGGCTGTGGAAGCCGGCGAACAGTTTCCAGGTCTCGTTCAGCTGGTAGGAGCCGCCCACGGTGGTGGTGCGCAGGCTCGGACGGTTCTGCTGGTCGTAGCCGTGGTTGTAGCCGATGCCGACGTCGAAGCCGTTGGCGGTGTAGGTGATGGCGCCGGCGCGGAACTTGTTGTAGCGGCCCAGGTAGCCCGAACCCTTCGGACCGTACATCAGCGAACCGCCGATGCCGTTCGGCAGGGCGATGCGGTACTGGATGGCTTCCTGCGAGCGGATGTCGGCGCCCAGCGCGGTGAAGCCCGCGGTGCCGCCGGTCACGTGGCCCCAGGTGCCGCCGGTGCCCGATTCGAAGGTGTCGGCCTTGTTGAAGACTTCATAGCCCGGGGTGTACATGCGGCCCAGCAGGACGGCGCCGACCGGGGTGATCAGGCCGACCATCGCGGTACGGTCGAACAGGGCGCGTTCCTGGTTGACGGCAGGGCCGCCCGGCGGCTGGATCAGGGATTGCAGGCGACCCAGGATGGCCGGCGGGATGCCGTTCATGCCGCGCAGCAGGTAGGTGCCCGGATTGTCGTTCATCAGGGTCGGCTGCTGGGTGCCGGTGTCGAGCTCGACGCGTGCTTCGAGATTGAAGATGGCCTTGTAGCCGTTGCCGAGATCTTCGGTGCCTTTGAAACCGATACGCGAACCGTCGGCGCCGCCGCTATAGATCTTGGTCGGCCCGCCTTTTTGCCACATCACGCCGGCGTCGGCGATACCGTAGATCTGCACGCTGGTCTGCGCGAAGGCCGGGATTGCGAAACAGGTGCCGAGCAGCGCGGCCAGAATACTTTTCTTCATTGGGTCTCCATTAATTTTGCGAACGAGCGTTTTGTTACGCGCCTTGCCAATATGCCATTGCTTCAGTGCACTGTACAGGCTCCGCATGCAGGAGCGTGCGGCGTCATGGCAGACGTTGCTTAAAAACTACAAAAAACAGGCTAAAAAAAGGCGGGCATGGTTGCCCATGTCCGCCCGGTGAAAACGCAGGCCCGGTCTGGGCCGCGCTCCGGATACGGCTTAGAACGAGTGATTCACGCCCACGTCGTAGTGGTTGACGGTCGACTGCAGGGCATTGATGCCCTTCTTGCGCGACGCATCGACGTACAGGTAGGTACGCTTGGACAGACTGTATTCATAGCCCAGCGACAGTTGCTTGACCTTCTGCAGGCCGTCGACGTCCTTCTGGCCATAACCGGCCAGGAACTTGCCCGGGCCCATGGTGTAGTTCGCGCCCAGCACCCAGGCCTTGGTATTGGCGTTGGCGAAGCGGTTGTGCTCCTGGTCCTGCTTCGAGTACAGGCCCATCAGCTTCAGTTCCGGGGTGGCTGCGAACGAGGCGCCGATCGACCAGACCTTCGATTCGATGGCATTGCGCTCGTAGCCGGCCATGAAGGCGGCCGGACCGTTGTTGTAGGTGCCGGTGATCGAGAACGGGTTGGCCGATGCTTCCGCGCCCGCCGGGTACTGCGGGGCTGCCGGGGTGCCACGGCCGATGACGGCCGGGCCGCCGCCGCCTTCCTTGGTGGCGATGGCGGCGTTCAGCTGGAAGCCGCTGGTGACCGGCGAGTTGTACCAGACCGCGTTCGAGAAGCGGTTGTTCGAATAGCCCTGCACGTCCAGCGGCTGCGAGCTGTAGCCTGCGACGGCCAGGTCGGTCCAGAAGCCTGCCGGGCTCGGCGAAGCGTGGAAGGGTTCGAAGGCGCCCACGGTCTCGTGGAACGGGGTCAGGCCGCGGCCGATGCGGACCATGCCGAAGTCGCCCTGCAGGCCGACGCGGCTCTGGCCCTGGAACAGCGGACGCTGGGTGCCGTTGCTGCCGATTTCATTGGTGCCGGTGTCCGGCTCGTAACGCATTTCCAGTTGGAACAGTGCCTTGAGGCCGTTGCCCAGTTCTTCAGTGCCCTTGAAACCGAGGGTGTTCGAGGCGCGCTTGCCGATGTTGAGGCTCTCGCCGCTGCGCTTGATGACGCCGGCGTCGATGGTGCCGTAGATCTGGACCGAGGTTTGTGCTTGCACGGTGCCGGCAGCGAATGCGCCAAGCAGTGCGGTGGCCAGGAGGGAGTGTTTCATGGTGTTTCCTTTTTCTGTGTGAATCTCAGCTATCCCGGCATGGAGGCGTGAAAAACCGCATGCCCGGATAACTGCACCTTAAATGCTTGAGTCGTCAAGATTGTCGGTTTTGTCAATTATGAAGGGCGGGGTTGGTCGAAAGCCAATAAATCCAATCGTGCTGTTGTATTTTTGAAACGTGCTGCATCAAGATGTAACAAATTGCCTCAAGGAAAGCAGCAAACTCGTCTGGCGGGTAGTTTGCGCCGCCTCAAGGAAGCCGGGAATTCGAGCGGAGCGACAGCAATGACGCCGTAGACTCTGCGTCAAACCGAGGTGCGCGACGACGGCAGGTCGGGGAATCCTTGTATATTGGCAATTTTTTTAATGCGGTCCGTAGCGCTGGCGCCGCCTCTTCTTGCCACCGTCCGAGCGTGATTCCCGCTCCAGTCCGCCTAAGCGCGCTGGCCGATCCCCTACCAAGACAAGCAACGATGGCGAACCGCGAAGAACTGGCGATCATCCGCAATGCACGTGCCGGGCAGGCCGCTGCCCAGCTCGAGCTGGGCAAGCTCTACCTGTTCGGCAGCGCCGGCCTGCCGCAGAGCCTGCCGACGGCGCTGCACTGGCTCGAGCGCGCCGCGCGGCAGGAATGCAGGCAGGCCTGGCAATTGATCGGCAACCATATCCCGCTCGCGCTGGCCCAGGCCAGCGCCCAGACCCTCGCACCCTGGTACGAGCGCGCCTATGACGACGGCAGCGTGCATGCGGGGCTCGTGTTTGCGCAGCTGGTGCTGGGCGACGGCAGCGCCTCCGGCGCCGCTCCTGCCGACACACCGGGATTGGCCAAGGCCCTGCGTGCGCTCGACGATGCCGCCCGCGCCGGCTTTCCCGATGCGCAATGGCTGCTGGCGCGCCGGCGCGATGCCGCACCGGCGCGGCTGGCCGGCGGCGCGGCCGCTGCCGCAACCGCGCCGGTGGCGGCCCAGGCCTGG